>JAISLJ010000187.1 GCA_031290955.1 Zoogloeaceae bacterium
CTTTCCGCCTTCACGGCACGATGGCGTTGTAGATTTCGCTCCACGGCCCCGGCAAACCCGTGGGGCCAATCCAGCGCAGGCAGAAGTAGAGTTTCTGGCCGCGCTGGTTCTCGTGGAAAGTAAGCGTGAAGGGCGTGCGGGTATCCACATTGGAATGCGGAAAATGCGCTTCATCCACCGGCGGCTCCGCCAGCAAACCCCAACTGATTTCACATTCATGCGCATCCTTGGGCTTCGCCTTGTGGGTGCTGCCTTCGTCATGAAAATGGATCGTGATCTGCCGCAGGGCGGTTTCGATTTTTTCCGCAATCGGACGGGTGGTCGGCGAGGTCGAAGGGGTGCGCGCGCCGCTCTTGATGGTGACGCGCAACTCGTTGCGATCCACATCGGAAACATGCGGATTGTTGCTGATCCAGGCGCTGTAATACTGACGGCAAGCGTGTTCCAGCGCCTCGCGCGTCGCCTGCTTCGCCAGAACGTCGTCCTTGCCGTGATTCGGCGACTGGTAGGCGGCAAAGGCGGTCGTGAAATTGGCCAGCGGCGTTGCGATGCTTGCCTGCGGGCTTTCGCTGATCTGCCAACTGGCATAGTTGGCGAGCGCGTAGTTGTAGAAATTGTGCGCCCAATCCTGAAAATCAATGTCGGGACGCGGGATGTAGTTACTGCTGTTGGGCATGATGCCTCCTTGATTGCGGGGGAATCGACGGGGAAAGCAGGGCGGCGAACGCCGGTCGTTTGCCAGTATCCGCGCCTGGCGGATGGCGATCCGGCGGTGGCGGATGGGTATACGCGGGCGGCGGATAGGTATCCGCGAGTGGCGGATAGGTATCCGGCGAAGGCGTATACCTATCCGCAAGCACAATCATGTATCCGCAGGCGGCGGATCGGTATACGCGGACGGCGGATAGGTATCCGCGAGCAGCGGAGAGGTGTACGCGAGCAGCGGATAGGTATCCGCGAGTGGCGGATAGGTATACGCGGGTGGTGGAGAGATGTCCGCAGGCGGCGGAGAAGCCCCCGCGAACGTGGCGGGAAGATGCGAAGCGGCGGGAGGGCGCGACTATCAGGACGGGTTTGAAACCCGCCCCTACGACAACAATGCGGCTTTCGGCTTGCGGCTTGCGGCTTGCGGCTTGCGGCTTGCGGCTTGCGGCTTGCGCATTACAATGGAATCAATGGTCATTGTCAAGCTTTTTTACACGTTTTCGCGCAAAATCGGGCGAGATATGATGGAAGGAGGATGGCAAATCCTACATGATGGCAAAAGGATATACAACAACAATTTCCATATCCACGGAAAATCAAGGCGCACAGTATGCGAATCCACAACATGTGCCTTGCCCCTGTATTTGCAGGGATTCAATCATCAAGCACGGGATACCTTCTGCATAGAATAAAGGTCGGCTACGGATCGGAATAGAAACGGACGGAACGGAACATTTTCCATTGTTTGTAAAAATGTGTTACACACCTGCCCCGAGGATGCGCCAAGGCACTACACTTTTCGCTCCGTTTCGCTCCTTTTCCCGCCTTTTTCGCATCGTTTTTTCTGGATCGCGCCATGAATGACAAAAGCTTGGAACGTCCCCAGCGCCTCCTGGTGGTGGATGACGATATCCGCCTCCGGGACCTGCTCCAGCGCTACCTGGGGGAACAGGGATATCCGGTGCGCGTGGCGGCCAATGCCACGCAGATGGATACATACCTGCAACGCGAGCACTTCGACCTGATCGTCCTCGACCTGATGCTGCCTGGCGAGGATGGCCTGGCAATCTGCCGCCGCCTGCGCGGACAGGGGAACAACATTCCGATCGTCATGCTCACGGCGCGCGGCGACGAAATCGACCGCATTGTGGGCCTGGAGATGGGCGCGGACGATTACCTGCCCAAGCCCTTCAACCCGCGGGAATTGCTGGCGCGCATCCAGGCAGTGCTGCGCCGCCAGGGGCAACGCCCGGTCGGGGGCGTACCCGATGCTTCCGGGCAGATTTCCTTCGGCAAGATCGTCGTCGACATGAGCGCCCGCACCATCAGCCGCGCCGGGGAAATCCTCTCGCTCACCACCGGGGAATTCGCCATCCTGGTTGTGCTCCTCCAGCATCCCCGCCAGCCGCTTTCCCGCGACCGACTGATGACGATGGCGCGTGGCCGCGAACAGGGGCCATATGACCGCGCCATTGACGTGCAGGTTTCGCGCCTGCGCAAACTCATCGAGGCCGATCCCGCCAAGCCCCGCTACCTGCAAACCGTCTGGGGCTTTGGCTATGTTTTCGTGCCGGATGACGCGCCTCCCGCCGACCCGGCCAGCCCTGGGGATGGCGCATGAATCCTGGTCGCCTGCGCTGGACGCGCTCCCTCTTTGCCCGCACCTTTTTCCTGGCGGTATTGCTGGTTGCCGGAACAAACCTGGCATGGATGTTGATCTTCCGCCTGGATGATTCCCGCTCGCGCTCCCAGGCGCAGTTCTGCGCCAGCGCCGTCAATCTTGTCCGCGTCGCCCTCCTGACTTCCGAACCGACGCTGCGTCCGACGCTGCTGCGCGAACTCTCCGACCAGGAAGGCATCCGCATCCTGCCCCGCGAGGAAAACGACCGGATCGCGCCGCTGCCCAACCGCTTCATGACGGTCACGCATGCCTACCTGCGCGAGTATCTGGGGGAAAAAACGCGCTTCTCCGTAAACGTGAATGGCGAATCCGGCCTGTGGGTGAGTTTTACCCTCGCGCCGGATGAGGCGGATGAATACTGGCTGATCCTGCCGGATCGCGCCCCGCGACCACTGTACTGGCTGGGTTGGGTAACGCTGGTAACGCTGCTTGCGCTTGTGATGGCGTGGATTCTCGCCTCGCGCATCAACCGGCCGCTGGAGCGCATGACGGAAGCGGCGCGGCAGGTCGGGCTGGGCCAGACGCCGCCGCCCCTGCCGGAAGAGGGGCCGGAGGAGCTGGTACGCCTCTCCCGCGCCTTCAACAGCATGTCCCGCGACCTGGCGTACAACGAGCAGGAGCGGGCGGAAATCCTGGCGGGCATCTCGCACGACCTGCGCACGCCCCTGACCCGCCTGCGTCTGGAAGCGGAATTGAGCCTGCCGGAAGGCGCGGCGCGTGAGGGCATGGCGGCGGATATCGCGCAAATGGACGCCATCATCGCCCAGTTCCTGGACTACGCTCGCGGCGAGGCGGAGGAAACCGCGGAAGCGACGGCCCCCAAGCCGCTTCTGGAGGCCATCGCCCAACACAACAAGGCGATCCAGCGTCCGCTCACGCTGGAAATGGAAGAGACGCTCCCCCTCGTCGAGATAAAACCCAGGGCGGTGCGCCGGGCGCTCGCCAATCTTGTCGACAACGCCTGGAAACATGGGCGTCCGCCAGTGCGTCTTTCCGGACGCGCGCGCGATGGCTGGCTGGAACTCGCCGTGGAGGATGGCGGCGACGGCATTCCGGCGGTCGAGACCGAGCGTCTCAAACAACCCTTCACCCGTCGGGAGGGGGCGCGCAGCGGCGCGAACGGCACCGGACTGGGCCTTGCCATCGCCGAGCGCGTCGCGCGCATGCACGGCGGCATTCTGGAACTGACGCAGGGAGAAAACGGCAAGGGCCTCCTGGCGACCCTGCGCCTGCCCATCGACGGGGCGTGAGATACGGGTTAGAGCTACCTGCCAGGTTCATCATCGTACCTTGTCCTGTATGGCTTGCTACAAAATGTCACGAACCGCACAGTTCGGAGCGCGCAGTATGTCTCTGCGGGCACGTCGCTGCCATTCCCGAAGGTCGCCAACGTTTTCGAGAAACGGCATCCGGCCGGGCATTCATCCGGTCGTTTGGCATGGAAGGGGCGATGCTTACGGCGGCTGTCCGCTTGCGCCGAATTGCAGGTGACTGAACAATTCGATCCCGCTTTTCTGCGCAGGAGTGAATTTGCGCTCGCGAAGCCAGACAAGCCCCACATCAATGGTCAGGTCGATGGACAGGGGCAAGATGGTGACTGAATCATTCCTGGAGAAATAATCGGCCAACTGCTTCGAGAGAAACCCAGCCGAGTTCGAACTGCAAATCACGCCGATATTGGTGAGGATGGAAAGGGATTCGACATGGCTCCTGGAAATTCTGACATCATGACGCAT
The DNA here is from genome assembly GCA_031290955.1 of Zoogloeaceae bacterium. Classification (GTDB taxonomy): domain Bacteria; phylum Pseudomonadota; class Gammaproteobacteria; order Burkholderiales; family Rhodocyclaceae; genus Azovibrio. The sequence continues at coordinate 4,123 of JAISLJ010000187.1, forward strand.
CAGGAATTCCTCGATCGCGGGCCGGGTGCTGGCAAATACAGGTGGTAGCACCATTGCATAATGCGAGACATCTTGCCAGGTCACGTCAGGCTTGTCGGCGAGCGGGTGATCCTTCCTGACCACAACCACCACAGGGTCCTTGTACAGAAGGCGTTTTTCGAATTCGCAGCCCGATACCTTTTGCGTCAGGTTGCTGACGACAAGATCCACCTCGCCAGAGCGCAGCATGGAAATCAGCATGTCGGATGTGCCTTCCCGAACCACCACGCTGACCGTTGCCATCCGGGATTCGATCTCCCCGATAAAATGCGGCAATATGACGAATGAGGCGACTGGCAATATTCCGAGGGAGAGTCGCGTGGCGCGGCCCAAGTTAATGTCATTCAATTCGTCACGCACACTGGAAAGTTCCGAGAGCATCTTGCGGGCGAAACGGATCAGGCACGTACCAGCTTCCGTAGGCTCCATGCCGCGTGTGCTGCGCTCGAAAAGCTTCAGGTTCAGGCCCTCCTCGAAGGCGGCCAAGGTCTTGGAAATCGCGGGTTGGCTCACATGCAGGTATTGTGCGGTCTTGCCGATGTGGCGCGTATCGTCAAGCGTTACCAGAAATTGCAGGTTCCTGAATTTCAGGTTTGAACGCAGGTAGTTGTCCAGCTTGACGGCAAAGTTGGGCAGGGGCAGGGCTTGCTTCTGCGCCTGGCGCGGCGATTGTGCGGGACAGGGAGAAGCGGCGTCGACAACATCGCGGGAATAAAGAACACATCCGGCGGTGGTTTGCATGTATTCGGCGAGATTCATCATGCCCTCGAGGTGGTTGGAAGAGAGGATTCCAATACAGCAATATCCATTCCATGATCTACCGCCCTGAAACCATGAGCCTGCCGTCTTTTGCGCACCAGGATGGCGCGCGCGTATCCTGGTGCGATCCGAATCGGGGAATGGGAAGACGGGATTGGCGGGGAAAATCCTCCCCGACCAATCCCGTGAACTTGCTCATGCCATGATCCGGTTTGCCTTGGATCAGCCAGCTTCCCGCAGGGCTTTGTCCTCACTCACGAAGTCCGTCATGCTGCCTTCGGGCAGCACTTTGCGCAGCACCGGATACAGGAGGCACGCCAGCAGGAAGGAAACGAAAAAGCCCAGTTCGAATACCTGGCTGGCAATCATCCAGATGCCCAGGCCAGCAGAGAGGAGCCAGGTTGTGACGCCTGCCCAGTTCCAGTTTTCCACCTGATGCGTGTTGTGGTCGAAATGCCCCCTGCGGACGCCGTAGTAATCAGCGATCATCACTCCGCACAGCGCGAGCGTCATGGCGCCCAGCCAGGAGAGATAGGCGATGAATTGTCCCAAAATACCACTGGCGATCATGGCAAGCGCGATGAGATTGCCGACGATGACCATCGCCGCCCGTCCCGGTTTCCTGCCCAGCAAGGTATCGGCGAGATTGACAAGCGCCAGGGAACCAGAATAGGCGTTGATGGCCTGCGCCTTGGCTTGCGTGACATAGATCGTGAGGAACCCGACCCAGCCAGCGAGTATGACGAAAAATGCGCCGGTATTGCCCATCGCGAAACCGCCGGCCGCCTGCGCCGCTGCTTCCGGCGTGAGTCCAGCATTGCGGGCCATCAGGTATTCCATGATGTGTGGCAGTCCTCCCATGATCACGAGCGCACCCAGAATAGTCATCACGATGTTCTGGGCAACCGGGCCGGAGACCGCCAGAATCGTGATATCACGCCTGTTGCGGCAATAGCGGGCGAAATCGGCAGTCAGGAGCGCAATGGTGCCCGCTGTCGCGCCCATGACGCCCAGCGCGGTGGAAAATTTCGTCCAGAAACTGCCCTGCACATTGCCTTCGCCATTGAAGACAACGAGTGGATCGGCCTGCCGGATGACATAGAGGTCAACAACCATGTAGATCGTGACAAGAATCGTAACCACGATGCAGAAAGCCGATGCCCGCAGCGCAAGTTTCAGGCCGAAAATCGCCAGCAATACCCACAGAAGAGTGAGCGCGGTGTAGAGACAGATGCGAACCTTCCAGCTCTCCTCCAGGTGGAACATCAGGAGCGTGCCTTCGTAAAGCAAGGCGCTTTCGACCGCGAGGAAGCCCAGGATCATGAAGGCAAAGGTCAGCGAACCAAGCGAGGAACCCTTGTAGCCAAAGCCGAAGAATCGCGCGGTCACGGTGGAGGAAAGGCCGGTCGCATGGGTCAGGCGCCCCATCAGGATGCCCAGTGTCGCCCCGAACAGGGCGATCGTGCATCCGGCAAGGAGACCAGCCTTGAAACCAGCCAGCATCACGGTAAAACCGCCAATGGCAAAGATCACAAGTGCGGTGGCGACCCCGACCGGGGAGAGCGCGAGCCACCAACCGCTGTGGCGCTGCGCCTGCGGCACGGCGACCAGCGCGTGGTCTTCCGCGGCGGCTTTCAGGGCATGGCCCCTGCTTGCGGGCAGGGGGACGGAATTTGCAAGAGTTGTCATGATGGAATCCTTCTGGAAACGCCCGGGAAAAGGTGCGCCTGTTGGTCGAAATGGCTAGAAACGATGCAAGAGGCCAAACTGGAAAGCGCGTTGGTAGCCGTTTCCCAGATTGTCGGCATCGAAGACGATGGCGGGCGCACCCAGAATGCCGCGGCGCTTGCTGTTGTTGTCGATATCGGAAAATACCGCATAGGCATTGGTTCGCCGGGAAAAGTGATAGGTGTAGCCCAAGGCGATTTGGCGGGCGATACCGGTGTTGCCAGAGACATCTGCGAGCCTGGAGCGGGCAAGGGAAATTTGCATGGCATGTTTGCCGAAGGGCAGGCTTGCGCCCAGCATCCAGTTCCTGAGCGTAAGCCCGTCTTGTGCCGCACTTTTCGTTTTGAGCTTGTTGTGGTCATGGAAGGCAGAAAGCCGCACGACACCGAAATCATATGCGCCGCCGATGGCCCATTTGGTAAACCGGGGCGCTTCGGCCTGCGCGATGTTGCCCGCTGATCGCGTCTGCTGGTAGAGCGCCATGACATGCACTGGACCATTCTGGTAACTGGGCAGGATGGCAAGAAAACGGGCATCGCCCTTGTTGTCTACGGATGCGCTGCCGCCCACTTTCTTCGGCAAGCTGCCTTCCTGCCCCAGCGCGTTGAAGGCGGCCATGGCATTGACGGAAAATCCGGAAGTGCGAGGCGAGGCATACTGGATGGCGTTGTCGATGCGCGTGGGATCAAATTGTGATTCGCCCTGCTGCACGGCGGCGATGTTCTGGAAAACATTGCGGTAGTTCCCGACGGTATTGGCGCCGAATGGGTCAAGCGTGGCCTCCAGGATGAACGAGGGCGCGTACTGGCGGCCTGCGAGCAGGCTGCCAAACGCGCCCGACACACCCAGATAGGCTTGGCGATTGAAGAGACGGGGCGCGGGATAATCGCCGGTATCCGCCCAGAAACCGGTCTCCAGGTCAAGGAATACCTTGTAGCCCGCGCCCAGGTCTTCCGTGCCGCGAAATCCCAGGCGATTGCCATCGGAGGTGCCGGAATTGATGGCGTTCTGATGCTTGACGCCAGGAAGAAGATGATTGCTGCGCAGCGTGTAGCCCATGTCAATCGTGCCATAGATTTCCAGACTATTGGCGGCTTGCGCCAAGGAGGCTGAAAACGCGGCAAGACAGGGCAGCACGGAACGACGCAGGGTTTGCAGTTTTTTTGTCGCATGCATGATAGAAATCTCCATCGTTGGGGAAAAGTGTTGTTGGCCAGGGGGCAAGGAAAAGAATAGTCATGCGAAAAGGGATGGACAAATGAAAAAACCAGGCCGGATTGATAAGGAAACGGTTATAACCATGATGGCGCCTTGTGTCTTCGCATGTGGCGACTCATGAGGATTTGTGCGCAGCACGGAAAATTCTTTCCTGTAACACATTGATTCATAAGGTGTTTTTCTAGGATATAAGGGCGATTCATAACTGGTTGGTTATGAATCGCCCTTGTTTTTATCATTGGATATTGGCAGGCGGAGCGGTCAGAATGTGCATGTCTCACCATTTACTGGCCACCGCCATTCATTGAAAGGAAGCAATCATGACGATAGTCACGAACAAGGATTATCTCCCCTTCACAGGCAAGGAATACCTTGACAGTCTCGACGACGGACGTGAAGTCTATCTCTACGGGGAACGGGTGAAAAACGTGGCCGAGCATCCGGCCTTTCGCAATTCGGCGCGGATGATTGCCCGCATGTACGATGCCCTGCATGATCCCGCGAAGCAGGACGTGTTGACCACGCCGACGGAATGGGGCGGTTTTACGCATCGCTTCTATCGCGCGGCGACCAATGTGGAAGAACAGGTCGCGCAGCGCGATGCCATTGCCGAATGGCAGCGCATGGCCTGGGGCTGGATGGGACGCTCGCCAGACTACAAGGGCTGCTTTCTCGGCACATTGGGCGCAAACGCGGCGTTCTACAAGGGTTTCGAGGAAAATGCCCGTCGCTGGTACAGGAAAGCGCAGGAAAGGACGTGGTATGTTAATCACGCCATCATGCACCCGCCGGTTGACCGCTCGCTGGGTTCGGAGGCTGGTCGCGATTTCTTCGCGCATGTGACCCGGGAGACCGATGCCGGTATCTATGTGAGCGGGGCCAAGGTGGTGGCGACAAATTCCATGCTTACCCACTACACTTTCATTGGTCATGTGGGGCAGGCGGCAATCAAGGACAAGGCCTATTGCCCGGTCTTCCTGATGCCGACTGGCGCGCCGGGCGTCAAGCTCATTTGTCGCACCTCCAACGAATACCGGGCCGCCGCACTCGGCAGCCCGTTCGACTATCCGCTCTCCAGTCGCCTGGACGAGAATGACGCCATCCTGGTCATGGAGGATGTCTTCATCCCGTGGGAGGACGTGTTCATCTATGACCTCGAACAGGCCAATGCCTACAATACCGGTTCCGGCTATCTGGAACGCGCTTCGCTGCATGGCTGCACCCGGTTCGCGGTGAAACTGGATTTCCTGGTGGGTTTGCTGGCGCGGGCGCTGGAGATCACCGGCTCAGACAAGTTCCACGGCGTCATGTCGCAACTGGGTGAAGTCATTGCCTGGCGCAACACGTTCTGGGCCTTGTCGGACGCAATGGCCAAGAGCGCCCTGCCGTGGAACGGCATGATCCGTCCCGCTGCCGAACCGGCAGGCGCCTACCGCGTGATGAACCAGCTTGCGATGCCGAAGATCAAGAACATCATCGAGCAGATCGTCGCCTCCGGCCTCATTTATCTCAATTCCGGCGTGGAGGATTTCCTGAATCCAGAGATTCGCGCCCACCTTGACCGCTACGCGCGCGGCTCCTACGGCATTTCTGCCGAAGAGCGCGTCAAGGTGATGAAACTCCTTTGGGATGCCATCGGCACCGAATTTGGCGCGCGTCATGAGCTGTACGAGATCAACTATATCGGCAGCAACGACGTGACTCGCCAGACCAATCTCTTCGCCGCGCAGGAAAACGGGTTGCTCGATTCCTGCAAGGCATTTGCCGCCACAGCGATGGCAGATTATGACCTGACTGGCTGGATCGCCCCGGATCTGGTCAATCCAGATGATGTCAATATCCTGAAAAAATGATTCGATGGAGGCTCCCATGACTTCCCCTTTGGCGCTTGCACAAGTAACCTACGAGGTGCCTGACCTTGACCTCCAGGAAAGGTTCCTGACCGATTTTGGGCTTGTCCGCGCGGCGCGCACCGAAGATGCGTTGTACATGCGCGGCGCGGGCGCGGCGCATCACATTCACGTGAGCCGCAGGGCGGACAGGCAAGGTTTCGTCGGCGCTTCCTTCGAGATGGCGACTCGTGCCGACCTGGAAATCCTCGCCCGGTTTCCGGAAGCGTCCCCGGTCCGGCCTGCCTCTGAACCTGGCGGAGGCGAAGAAGTGGTGATGCATACGCCGGATGGAGTGGAAATCCGCGCTATTTTTGGCCGCGCCACACAGCCGCCGTTGCCGACACGCGCACCCAATGGCTTCAACAACAGCATCGAAAAAGGTCGTGTGGATGCCTCCGTGCGTTGGCAGGGACATCCCAATGGCTGGCAGCCACAAACCATTGGGCAAGATACTTGGCAACGACGCCTGAAACCCTGCGAAGCCCTGCGCCTTGGTCATTTCGTGCTGCATGTGCGCAACCACGATGAGACCGTGCGCTGGTTCCAGATGCGCTTTGGTCTCCTCGCCTCCGATTATTTCCTGCCGACGGGCGAGGTGGGGCCGGTGGTTGGCACCTTCCTGCGCTTTGATCATGGCGCGACGCCGGTTGATCACCATGTGCTTTTGGTGCTGCAATCCAACTGGGTTGGCGTCCATCATTGCTCCTTTGAGGTAGCCGACCTGGACGCAATCATGGGCGCGCATGAATACCTGCTTGCGCGAGGTTGGACGCTGGATTGCGGAATTGGCCGCCATATGCTGGGTTCGCAGATCTTCGACTACTGGAAAGACCCGTTCGGGTTCCGGGTCGAGCATTACACCGATGGCGATGTCGCAACCGCCGACTACGTGCCAACCCGTTACAACGGCACGGCCAGCCAGACGACACAGTGGGGCATGGAACCCTCGCTGGATTTTTTTCAATGAGGGAGAAAACATGTCCGGACTCAAACCTGAAACCCGGAAACACCTCTTGCAGGTCGGTGTGGCAAACATCGCCAATACGCTTCTGAAACGGGGCTTTCGCAACGTAATTCCGCACGGAGTGCGCCCGCTCAATCCCCGGCAGCCGTGCCTGGTGGGCGAAGCCTTTACCCTGCGCTTCATTCCCGCGCGCGAGGATCTCGACCACATGGGCGCCTACAATCGTGATGACAATTTGCACCGCGTTGCCATCGAGACTTGCCCGGCAGGCAAGGTGCTGGTCATTGACGCCCTTGGTTCCACTGCGGCGGCCTCAATGGGCGACATGATGGCCTGGCGCCTCGTCGCGCGTGGCGTGGCAGGCGTGGTCAGCGATGGCGGCTTCCGGGACTCGGAAAGCATACGACTGACGGGCCTGCCTTGTTACGCGCAGGGCGTGGCCATCCCTGCCACTCCGATCCGCCTGCATCCGGTCGCGCTGGAGGAACCTGTTGGCTGCGGCGGCGTCGCCGTCTATCCGGGCGATGTCATCGTGGGCGATGTCGAGGGCGTTGCGGTGATTCCCGCCACGCTTGTCGATGCCGTAGCCGAGGAAGCGTTCGCGGCCACGGCCTACGAGGAATTCGCCGCAGAACAAATCCGCGCCGGACGTTCGCTTCTGGGCCTTTTCCCGTCGACGCCGGAATCCCGGCAGGAATACGAAGACTGGCTGCAGGGAAAGGAACACACATGAATCCCGCGCTTGCCAAGACATTGGAAATCCTGCTCCAGCGTGCCGATCTCCAGGACTCGGATTGGATCGATTTCCCGGCGTATGGATTTCGCCAGTATTTCCTGTGGAAGAATCCGGAAACGGGCGCCAGCATCGCCCTCCTGGAATACGAGAAGGGGGGACGGATTCCGGTTCGGCACCAACATGCTTCCAATCAATTCATGTTCTGCCTGGAGGGCGACTACGAATACACCGGGACCGGCCTGCGCCTCACGCCGGGATCCTTCTACATGAACCCGAAGGATCATCCGCACGGCCCAACCCTGGCGCATGAAAAAAGCGTGCTGCTCGAAATCTACGATGGCCCGCATTATTACGAAAAGCCGCTCTATCACAATGATACGAGCATTGGCGAATTCTTGAAAAAGGACTGACTCATGTTTGATGCACAACAGGTTCTCGAATCCTTCGGCCTGCACCAGCCGCATGCCGGCGGCTATGCCGAAGAAATTGGCTGGACGCCGCTTGCTGATCGTCCCTTCCTTGATGCTGTTTGTCCTGCGGACGGCAAGACGGTTGCCCGGATTGTCGCTTGCAATGCGGACGACTACGAAAGCATCGCGGCGACTGCCATCGCCGCGCAGCAACGCTGGCGCATGGCGCCCGCGCCACGCCGGGGCGAATTCGTGCGGCGAATCGGCCAGCTTGTCGCCGACAACATGGAAACGCTCATCGGGCTGATCTGCCTGGATACCGGCAAATCGACGATGGAAGCGCGTGGTGAACTGAAGGAAGTCATCGACATGGCGACCCTGGCTGCCGGACAATCGCGCATGCTGTATGGCTATACCCAGCAATCGCAGCGCCCCAGGCATCGCATGTATGACCAATGGCTTCCGTTGGGCGTTGTTGGCATCATCACTGCCTACAATTTTCCGGCGGCGGTGTGGGCGCAGAACGGCTTTTTGTCGGCAATCGGCGGCAATACGGTCATCTGGAAACCCAGCCCCAAAGTCGCGCTGACCGCCATTGCCTTGCAAAAGCTTGCCAACCAGGCTGCGCGGGAATTCGAGGCGGAGGGCGTTTTCTCGCTTTTCCTGCCTGCGGACGACGCCCTGGCGGAACGCCTGCTTGCCGATACGCGCGTGGCGATGATTTCCTTCACCGGTTCCACGCGCGTGGGCAGGAAGGTGGCGGAGATCGTCGGCAGCACGCTGGGGCGGCGTTACATGCTGGAATGCTCGGGCAATAATGGCTGCATCGTTGATGAAACTGCCGACCTGGAATTGGCCGCCCGGGCCATCACCTTCGGCGCGCTCGGGACAACCGGACAGCGTTGCACCAGCACCCGCCGCCTCATCGTGCACAAAAGCGTAGTTGCGCCGCTCCTCGCGCTGTTGCAAAAGGCATTTTCGCAAATTCGCATCGGGGACCCACGCGCTGCTGAAAGCATCATCGGCCCTTTGATCGATGCGTCGGCGGTGGATGCCTATCGCCGGAGCATCGCCGAGGCGGTCCGCCTGGGGGGCAAGGTAGTCTATGGCGGCAAGGTGATCGACCGTCCTGGTCTTTATGTGGAACCCTGTCTGATTACCGATGTCCAGCCGGAGTGGGCCTGTGTACAGGGAGAAACCTTTGCGCCCATTGTCTTCGTGCTGGTCTATGAAACGCTGGAAGAAGCCATTTCCATCCACAACGATGTCGCGCAGGGCTTGGCATCCGGCATCCACAGCACCAATCTTTGCCACATCGAGACCTTCCTTTCCGCAGCAGGCAGCGACTGCGGCATCGTGCGGGTCAACATGGGCACTACTGGCGCGGACGTGGGTTCCGCCTTTGGCGGCGAGAAGGAAACCGGCGGCGGACGCACGGCAGGGTCGGACGCCTGGAAGGGCTACATGCGGCGGCAAAGCGTCTGCATCAACTGGGGCGGCAAGAGCGCCTGGGATCACCTTGTCCAATTCTGAAACGGAGCACAACATGTCACGTGAACGCATCATGACCGAAACCGTCCGGGAACCTGCCCCAGGCTTGTGGTCGAACTGCCTGAAAAGCGGCGAGTGGGTCTTCATCTCCGGTATGACCGCCCGCGCGCCGGATGGCGAAACCATATCGGGCGAAGATGAATACGCCCAGGCCAGAGTGATTTTCCGGAAGATACAGGCTCTGGTCAAGGCTGCGGGCGGGCAGATCAACGATGTCATGAAAATGACCATCTTCGTGACGCGCATTGCCCATAATACCGAGGTCTGGCGCGCGCGCCGGGAATTCTTCAGCGGTGATTTTCCGGCTTGCACTCTGGTAGAGGTCCGGGCGCTGGCAAAGCCGGAAATCCTGTTGGAAATCGAAGCCATCGCGCGGGTTGGCAGTTCCAGTTCCCTTGCGTCTCCAGGAGCATGACCATGGCCCAAATACTTTTCCCGCCCAAGGTTGTGCCACTGGCGCCGATTGTGGGCAGTGACCTTCTTTTCCCCATCCGCCGGATTTTCTGCGTGGGCCGAAACTACAAGGCACATGCGGCGGAAATGGGAATCTCGGTTGACAAGACACAGGAGTCGCCCATGTATTTCATGAAAGACGCGAGCGCCTATGTTCCATCCGGCAGCCGGATTCCCTATCCGCCAATGACGCGAAACCTGCACCACGAAATCGAGCTGGTGCTGGCAATCGGCAAGGCCGGGTTTGAACTGCGGGAACAGGATGCCTGGGAATCTCTGTATGGCTACGCGGTCGGACTGGACATGACGCGCCGGGATTTGCAGCAATATGCGCGAAGAAATGGCCAGCCATGGGATACCGGCAAGAACTATGAACAATCCGCAGTGCTCTCCTCCATCTTGCCGCAAGCACAATGCGGACGAATCGAGGCAGCAAGGATTGCGCTTAGCGTAAACGGTACGCTGCGCCAGTCTGCCAATACGCGGGATTTCATCTGGAGCATCCCGGAAATCCTGGCCGATCTCTCAAGATATTACCACCTCGAACCCGGCGACCTGGTTTATACCGGGACACCGGAAGGCGTTGGGCCTGTGGCGGCGGGTGATACTCTGGAGGGAAGCATTGAGGGAATCGGCACAATCCGGCTGGAGGTCACGTCATCCCCATGAGCCGGTTTCCCGCCACGCAAACTGCCAAAGACAGGCCACACGGTATTGCAATTACGCAATCCCCTGACTCGCCAGATATTCCTCATAATTGCCCGGATAATCAACGAGACTGCCGTCGGGTTTGATCTCGAAGATGCGGGTGGCGAGCGAGGAGACGAATTCCCGGTCGTGCGAGACGAAGATCAGCGAGCCTTTGTAGAGATCAAGCGCCGTGTTCAGGGATTCGATGGATTCCATATCCAGGTGATTGGTCGGCTCGTCCATGATGAGCACATTGGGGGACTGGAGCATCAGCCTGCCGAAGAGCATGCGGCCTTGTTCGCCGCCGGAAAGAACATTGACCGGTTTCTTTTGTTCTTCCCCGGAAAAAAGCAGGCGTCCCAATGTGCCGCGCGTCAGCGTTTCCAAATCCTCTTCGTCCGTGCTGGCGCGCGCATGGCCCGCCATCCATTCGGTCAGCGAAACCGCTGTGGTGAATTCGTCGGCATGATCCTGCGCCGAATAGCCAGGCCGGGCTTTCTCCGCCCATTTTATGGCGCCCGTGTCCGCCTGCAACACGCCCATCAGGAGTTTCAACAGGGTGCTTTTGCCAACGCCGTTCTCGCCGATCACGGCGATCTTGTCGCCTGCCTGGATGGTAAAACTCGCGCCCCGGAAAAATTCCTTTCCCTTTTCTTCATATTGGAAAGAAAGGTTTTCGACTTCCACCACCTGCCGATGCAGTTTCGTCTTTTCATCGAACGCAAAACGAATCCACGGATATTGCCGGGAGGAAGGTTTTATATCTTCCGGTTTCAATTTTTCGATGAGTTTCTGGCGGCTTGTCGCCTGCCGGGCCTTGGATTTGTTGGCGGAAAAACGGCGCACGAATTCCTGCAATTCGCCGATCTTTTCCTTGGCGCGGGCATTGGCCGCCTGCTGGCGGGCGCGGGCCTGGGTCGAGGCTTCCATGAAATCATCGTAATTGCCGGGATAGACCGTGATCTTGCCGTAATCGAGGTCGGCCATGTGGGTGCAAACCTGGTTCAGGAAATGGCGGTCGTGCGAGATGATGACCATCGTCGATTCGCGCTGGTTCAGGATGTCTTCCAGCCAGCGGATGGTGTTGATGTCGAGATTGTTGGTGGGTTCATCCAGAAGGAGGATGTCCGGGTCGGCGAACAGCGCCTGGCAGAGCAGCACACGCAGCTTCCAGCCCGGCGCGATTTCCCGCATCGGGCCATTGTGCCGCTCGCCGGGAATACCGACGCCCAGCAGCAATTCCCCGGCGCGGGCCTCCGCCGTGTAGCCGCCGTATTCGGCGAAGCGTCCTTCCAGTTCCGCCGCGCGCATGTACTCTTCTTCCGTGGCTTCCGGGTTGGCGTAGATGGCGTCGCGCTCGGTCATGGCGGCCCACATTTCCGCGTGGCCCATCAGCACCACATCCAGCACGCGACTTTCCTCGAAGGCGAATTGATCCTGGCGCAGGTAGGCGATGCGCTCGGCGGCATCCCGGGAAACATTGCCGGCGCTGGGTTCCAGAAGTCCGCAGAGAATCTTCATGAAGGTGGATTTGCCCGCGCCGTTGGCGCCGATGAGTCCATAGCGAAAGCCCCCGCCGAACTTGACGTTGACGTTCTCGAACAGGGGCTTGGCCCCGAATTGCATGGTAATGTTGGCGGCGATGAACACCGGATCTGGCCCTCGCAGGAAAAACCGGCACATGCCGGATGATCTCGTTTTTTGTGAAAAGCATATGCCCGAACAGGCAAGTCCGCGAATTTATCACAAAAAGGATGTTTTATCACAAATGCTATAATCTCCGGCTTTCCGATGGGCATCGCGCCTTGCGAGGCCATTCCTTCCGATTGCGCATTCATGACCATTTTTACGCTCGGCATCAATCACCATTCCGCGCCCCTGAAGATACGGGAGCAGGTTGCCTTTCAGAGCGAAACCCTGCCGCAGGCGCTGGCCGCCCTGATGCGGGTGAAGTCCGTGCGCGAGGCCGCCATTCTCTCCACCTGCAACCGCACGGAACTCTACTGCGTCGCGGAGGAAGCCGGGCCGCTGGCCGATTGGCTCGCCGCGCATCACCAATTGCCGCGTGAGGCGCTCGCACCCTTCCTCTACACGCTTTCGTCGTCCGAAGTGGCGCGCCACGCCTTCCGGGTGGCGAGCGGGCTGGATTCCATGGTGCTGGGCGAGCCGCAGATCCTGGGCCAGATGAAGGATGCCGTGCGTCTGGCCGAAGCGGCGGGCACGCTGGGCGTGTATCTCAACAAGCTTTTCCAGCAGGCGTTTTCCGTGGCCAAGGAAGTGCGCAGCAGCACGGCCATTGGCGCGCAGACCGTCTCCATGGCGGCGGCGGCGGTGCAACTGGCCGAGAGCATCTTTGAATCCATCGGCGAACAAAAGGTGCTCCTGATCGGCGCGGGCGAGATGATCGAACTGTGCGCCACCCATTTCGCGGCGCGGCACCCGCAGGCGCTCACCGTTGCCAACCGCACCGTGGAGCGGGGCCGCGCCCTGGCGGAACGTTTTGATGGCAACGCCATCCGCCTGGACGATCTTTCCGAGACGCTGGCGCTCTACGACATCGTGGTTTCCTGCACCGCCGCGCCGCTGCCGATCATCGGCCTGGGGCTGGTCGAGCGGGCGATCCGGGCGCGGCGGCACCGGCCCATGTTCATGGTGGACCTGGCGGTGCCGCGCGACATCGAAGCGGAGGTGGGCGCACTGGACGACGTTTTTCTCTACACGGTGGATGATCTTGCGCAGGTGGTGGCAAGCGGCGTCGAATCCCGGCAGGCGGCCGCGACGCAGGCGCAGGCCATCATCGAGGGCGAGGCGCGGCAGTTCCTGAACTGGATGGAAGCGCGCGACATGGTGCCCCTGATTCGCAAGCTGCGCGACGTTGCCGAACGCGCCCGCCGCCACGAACTGGAGCACGCCATGAAGCGCCTGGCCGCAGGCGACGCGCCGGAGCGTGTGCTGGAACAATTTTCCAGCCGACTCACCAACAAATTCCTGCATGCGCCGACCGAAGCCCTGCAACACGCCGACGCTCAAACCCGCCGCCCCCTCCAGGAAGCCGCCACCCGCCTCTTCCACCTCTCTCCGGAAAATCCCACAGACGATCCTGCGGATGGCAACTTGCCCCGATGAAGTCTTGCAGAACGTCATGGCCCGAAACGGCACTGGCGCGGAACGATGAAAGACGTGCTGTTCGCGCGAAGATTCGCTAGAATGCAGCACCTTGTCTTGCGCTTGCGGCGGCAGGCCGCGTACCGATCTTCGACGATTCCCCGATGAAGCACATCCGAAATTTTTCTATCATCGCGCACATCGACCACGGCAAATCCACGCTGGCCGATCGCATCATCCACCATTGCGGCGGGCTTTCCGACCGGGAGATGGAAGCGCAGGTGCTCGATTCCATGGAGATCGAGCGCGAGCGAGGCATCACCATCAAGGCGCAGACGGCGGCCTTGCGCTATCAGGCAAAAGATGGCGCGCTCTATCGCCTGAACCTCATCGACACGCCGGGGCATGTGGATTTTTCCTACGAGGTTTCGCGCTCGCTTTCCGCCTGCGAAGGCGCCTTGCTCGTCGTGGACGCCTCCCAGGGCGTGGAGGCGCAGACCGTGGCGAACTGCTACACGGCCATCGAACTGGATGTGGAAGTGCTGCCGGTCTTGAACAAGATCGACCTGCCTTCCGCCAACCCGGACAATGCCCGGCAGGAAATCGAGGAAGTGATCGGCATCGACGCGAGCGAGGCAGTGCTGGTTTCCGCCAAGACCGGGCTGGGCGTGGAGGAGATCCTGGAAGCGGTCGTGACGCGCATTCCCCCGCCCAAGGGCGACCCGGACGCGCCCCTGAAGGCGCTCATCATTGATTCCTGGTTCGACAACTATGTCGGCGTGGTGATGCTGGCGCGGGTGGTGGATGGCGAACTGCGCCCCAAGGACAGGCTCCTCCTCATGTCGAACCACAAGCAGTACCTGTGCGAGGAAGTGGGCGTCTTCACACCCAAGTCCGAGACGCGGGCGGCGCTCCGGGCCGGGGAGGTGGGTTTTGTCATCTCCAACATCAAGGAACTGGATTCGGCCAAGGTGGGCGACACCATCACTCTGGCCGCCCGCCCGGCAGATTCTCCCCTGTCGGGCTTCAAGGAAATCAAGTCGCAGGTCTTCGCGGGCCTCTACCCGGTGGAAACCAACCAGTACGAGCAGTTGCGCGAATCCCTGGAAAAACTGAAGCTGAACGACGCCTCGCTCCGCTATGAGCCGGAAGTCTCGCAGGCGCTTGGCTTCGGCTTTCGCTGCGGCTTTCTCGGCCTCTTGCACATGGAGATCGTGCAGGAGCGTCTGGAGCGCGAATTCGGCCAGGAACTGATCACCACCGCGCCCACCGTGGTCTATGAGGTGCTGCTCCGGGACGGCTCGCTCCTCCGGGTGGAAAATCCCTCGCGCCTGCCGGAAACACAGAAGATCGAGGAAATCCGCGAACCCATCATCACCGCGACCATCTTCGTGCCGCAGGAATACCTGGGCAGCGTCATCACCCTGTGCAACCAGAAGCGCGGCCACCAGAGAGACCTGCATTATCATGGCCGACAAGTGAAACTGGTCTATGAAATGCCGATGGCCGAAGTGGTGATGGATTTTTTCGACAAGCTGAAATCCGTCTCGCGCGGCTATGCCTCACTGGATTACGAGTTCAGGGAATACCGCGCCGCCGATGTGGTGAAGCTGGATATCCTCATCAACGGCGAGAAGGTCGATGCGCTCTCGCTCATCGTGCATCGCTCCGGCTCGCAGTACCGGGGCCGGGAGCTGGTGGCGAAGATGCGCGAACTCATCCCCCGGCAAATGTACGAGGTTGCCATCCAGGCCGCCATCGGCAGCCACATCCTCGCGCGCGAGAATGTCAAGGCGCTGAGGAAGGACGTGCTGGCCAAATGCTACGGCGGCGACATCACCCGCAAGAAAAAACTGCTCGAAAAGCAAAAGGCGGGCAAGAAACGCATGAAACAGGTGGGCAGCGTGGAAATCCCGCAAGAAGCCTTCCTGGCGGTGCTGCGGGTCGACAATTGAGCGCGTGTGCTTTACCCTTCCGGTCTCATCTTTCATGCCCATAGGCGTACATCCATGAATTTTCCCCTGATTCTCTTCCTGCTCACCTGCGCGACCGGCCTGGCCTGGCTCCTGGATCTCCTGTGGTTCCGGAAGAAGCGCGCGCCTGGCGCGAAGAATCCCTGGTGGGTGGAATACATCGCCGGCTTCTTCCCGATCCTGCTCCTGATCTTCATCCTGCGCTCCTTCATTGTCGAGCCGTTCCAGATTCCTTCCGGCTCCATGACGCCCACGCTCCTGGAAGGCGATTACATCCTGGTGAACAAATACACCTATGGCGTGCGTCTGCCCGTCATCAACCGGAAAATCGTGGAAGTGAACACGCCCCAGCGCGGCGATGTGCTCGTCTTCCGTTTCCCGGCAGACCCGTCCAAGGATTACGTGAAGCGCGTCGTGGGCGTGCCGGGCGACACGGTGGCCTATCAGGATAAACGCATCACCGTGAACGGCAAGGTCGCGCCAGTGGAAACGATGGACGACTATCTGCACCGCGAGCGGC
>JAISLJ010000188.1 GCA_031290955.1 Zoogloeaceae bacterium
CAACGGCAAGGAATTCACTGACCGTTTGCTGTGCCGCGACAAACAGGCCAGCGGTCAACATGAGTTTGAACAACTGTGCGCCGCGCTTGCGATCGAGCATCGCCTGACCCGTCCCCGCACACCGCAGACCAACGGCATGGTCGAGCGTTTCAATGGCCGCATTGCGGACATCCTGAAGACCCATCATTTCATGAGCAGCGAAGACCTGGAACAAACCCTGCTCCGATATGCCATGCTCTACAACGAACACCTGCCCCAGTCCGCCCTCAACAGCAAAACTCCTATGGACGTCATGAACATGTGGTTCGCTTCCCACCCGCAACTCTTCCTTCATCCGCCAGAATCGAATCGTCCGGGATGCGACACCCCGCATCGTACCACACGTTTGTTTCAACCCGTGGCCGGGTATCCCCCGACCGCGACGCCTCAAAACGTCGCGGCCCGGTTTTTTCATCGCTGTCCGCTGGACCAGGAGGCGAGGGCGGCGTTGAAGGTTGTGCTCGGACGCATGATCGCGGAACACTTGGCGGGATCGACGCGGTAGTAGCCGCCGAGGTCCACCGGCTTGCCTTGCACCGTCTTGAGTTCGGCCACGATGTTCTGCTCGCTGGCGGCAAGGTTTTGCGCCAGAGGCGCGAAGCGCTCGGCAAGTTCCTTGTCTTCCTCCTGCGCGGCGAGCGCCTCGGCCCAATAGAGCGCCAGATAGAACTGGCTGCCGCGATTATCCAGTTCGCCGGTGCGGCGCGAGGGGGATTTATCGTTGTCCAGAAGCTTGCCGGTGGCTTCATCCAGCGTTTTGGCGAGAATCTTGGCGCGGACGTTGCCGCTCTTGTGGCCCAGGTCTTCCAGCGAGACCGCAAGCGCCAGGAATTCGCCCAGGGAATCCCAGCGCAGATGGTTTTCCTCGGCAAGCTGCTGCACGTGTTTGGGGGCGGAGCCGCCCGCGCCGGTTTCGTACATGCCGCCGCCCGCCATCAGGGGCACGATGGAGAGCATCTTGGCGCTGGTGCCCAGTTCCATGATCGGGAAAAGGTCTGTCAGGTAATCGCGCAGGATGTTGCCGGTGACGGCAATGGTGCTGACGCCGCGCACGACGCGCTCCAGCGTGTAGCGCATGGCCCGCACCTGCGACATGATGCGGATATCCAGCCCCGTGGTGTCGTGCTCGGCAAGATACGCCTTCACTTTGCGGATGAGTTCGGCTTCGTGCGGGCGGTAGCCATCCAGCCAGAAGACGGCGGTCATGCCGGAGAGACGGGCGCGGGTCACGGCCAGTTTCACCCAGTCGCGAATGGCGGCGTCCTTGGCCTGGCACATGCGCCAGATGTCGCCTTCCTCAACCTCCTGCGAGAGCAGCACTTCGCCGGTGGCGAGATCGACGATATTGGCGATGCCATCTTCGGGAATCTCGAAGGTCTTGTCATGCGAGCCGTATTCCTCGGCCTGTTGCGCCATCAGCCCGACATTGGGCACGGTGCCCATGGTGCGCGGGTCGAAATTGCCGTTGGTTTTGCAGAAGTTGATCACCTCCTGGTAGATGCGGGCGAAGGTGGATTCCGGCATGACGGCCTTCACGTCGCGCTGTTTGCCGTCCGCGCCCCACATCTTGCCGCCGTTGCGGATCATCGCGGGCATGGAGGCATCGACGATGACATCGTTGGGCGAGTGGAAATTGGTGATGCCCTTGGCCGAATCCACCATGGCGAGGTCCGGGCGCAGTTCGTGGCAGGCGTGCAGGTCGCGGATGATCTCGTCCCGCTGCGATTCTGGCAGGGTGGCGATTTTTTCGATCAGGTCGGCCATGCCGTTGTTCACATTCACGCCCAGTTCCCTGAAAAGGCGCGCGTGCTTGACGAAGGCTTCCTTGTAGTAGATGCGCACGCAATGGCCGAAAACGATGGGATGCGAGATCTTCATCATGGTCGCCTTGACATGCAGGGAGAAGAGAACGCCGGAATCGCGGGCGTCGTCCATCTGTTCCTCGTAGAAATCACACAGGGCCTTCCTGCTCATGAACATCGAATCGATGATTTCACCGGCGAGGAGTGAGATTTTGGGCTTGAGGAGGAGGGTCTTGCCGCTTTTGGTGAGGAGTTCCATCTTCACATCACGGGCGCGGTCCAGTGTGAGCGATTTCTCGCCGTGGTAAAAATCGCCACTGCGCATGAAAGAAGCATGGGTACGGGAAGCCTGCTTCCACTTGCCCATCGAGTGCGGATGCTTTTTCGCGTAATTCTTGACCGACTGTGGCGCGCGGCGGTCGGAATTGCCTTCACGCAACACAGGATTCACCGCCGAGCCAAGACACTTCGCATAGCGCGTCTTGATGGCCTTTTCCTCTTCCGTCTTCGGGTCTGCCGGATAATCGGGAATCCGGTAGCCCTTCCCCTGCAATTCGCGGATCGCCGTCACCAGTTGCGGCACCGAGGCGCTGATGTTGGGCAGTTTGATGATGTTGGCCTCGGGCTGCTGCGTGAGCCGGGCAAGTTCGGCAAGGGTATCGGGAACCTTCTGTTCTTCGGTGAGGGCATCGGGAAATTCGGCGAGAATGCGCGCGCCCAGGGAAATATCGGCCTCGGCCACGTGAATGCCCGCCGGCGCGGCAAAGGCGCGGATTACCGGCAGGAAAGCGGTGGTCGCCAACATCGGCGCTTCGTCGGTGATGGTGTAGACAATTTGTTCTGTTGACATTGTGACTCCTCATGATCGTGTGCAATGAATCTTCGTATTGAAGAAGAATGTCGAGTATCCACATCTGACCGCCTTCGGTCAATGTTCGTTTTTCTTGCGCACCTCCGGCTTGCGCCACTGCGCTTGCTTGCGTGTGCCTTCAGGGTCATGCCGCCCGCCAATGCTTGTCAGGAATGCCTCCGCGCATCCATGCAAAAGCATCGCGGATGCGCCCTCGGAACGTACAATGCGAAGTTTGACGAATCCCGCCCGACGCGGGCGTGACACCACGAACCTCCATGCATACCGAACTTTCCATCGAATTCTTCCCGCCGCAAACCGCCGAGGGCATCGACAGATTGCGGGCCGAGCGCCAAAAACTCGCGGCCTTGCAACCGGAATTCTTTTCCGTGACCTACGGTGCGGGCGGTTCCACGCGCGCGCGCACCTTTGCCATTGTGAAGGAAATCGCCGCGGAAGGATGCGCCGCCGCGCCACACCTCTCCTGCATCGGTTCTACCCGGACGGGCATCCGGGAAATGCTCGAAGAGTTCAAGGCCGCTGGCATTTCCCGCATTGTCGCCCTGCGCGGCGACCTGCCCTCTGGCATGGCCGATCCCGGCGAACTGCGCTACGCCAATGAGTTGGTCGAGTTCATCCGCGCCGAGACGGGCAATGCCTTCCAGATTCTCGTTGCGGCCTATCCGGAATGGCATCCGCAGGCCAGAAGCCCCGAGGCCGACCTGCAAAACTTCGTCCGCAAGGCAAAATCCGGGGCCAACGCCGCCATCACCCAGTATTTCTACAATGCCGACGCCTATTTTCATTTCGTGGATCAGACGCGCGCCCTGGGCGTGGAGATTCCCATCATTCCCGGCATCATGCCGATCCTGGGCTTCTCGCGGCTGGCCCGTTTCTCGGATGCCTGCGGCGCGGAAATCCCCCGCTGGATGCGCAAGACCTTCGAGAGCCTCGGCGACGATGCCAAGGCAATCCAATCCTTCGGGCTGGATGTCGTCACCCGTCTCTGCGAACGCCTCCTTGCTGGCGGCGCGCCGGGCCTGCATTTCTACAGCATGAACACCGCCGCCCCAACCCTGGAAATCCACCGCCGCCTGAACCTCGCCACTGCCGCCGGATAAGTGGCCCAGCGCATTTTGGCCTCACGGATGGGGATTCTTCCCGACATGACAGATGTTTTCGTGTTCGGCAACATGTCCTTCGCAGACAGGATTCGGAAAGGAAAAAGGCAACATTCATCCCGCGTACCGCGCCGTAGTCCTGGCGAGGAAAAATTGCCGTCGGCGGCACGATCATCCGCGGAACATCTCGGGACTTCCGTTATAATCCGCCGGTTTGACTCACCGGAGATTAAAAATGGGCTTTCTCACCAACAGAAAAATCCTGATTACCGGGGTGATTTCCAAGCATTCAATTGCCTATGGCATTGCCCGGGCCTGTCACCGCGAAGGGGCGGAGCTGGCGTTCACGTATCAGATGGAGCGTTTCGAGGAGCGTGTGCGCAAGTTTGCCGAGAGTTTTGGCAGCAATCTGGTGCTGCCCTGCGATGTCGCCAGTGACGAGCAGATCGAGGCGCTTTTCGCCACGCTGGGCAAGACCTGGGATGGATTGGATGGCCTCGTGCATTCCGTGGCCTATGCGCCTTCCAACGCCATCGAGGGCGATTTTCTGGACGGAATTTCCCGCGAAGCCTTTCGCACGGCTCACGAGATTTCGTCCTACAGTTACCCAGCGCTCGCCAAGGCGGCGCGGCCCATGATGCAGGGTCGCAACGCGGCGTTGCTGGCGCTCACCTACCTGGGCGCGGTGCGCACCATGCCCAATTACAACACCATGGGGCTGGCCAAGGCGAGCCTGGAAGCAGCTACCCGCTACCTTGCCTTCAGTCTGGGGCCGGAGGGCATCCGCGCCAATGCCATTTCCGCTGGCCCCATCAAGACCCTGGCCGCCTCCGGAATCGGCAATTTTGGTCGCCTGCTGGCCTACAACGCCCACCACGCGCCGTTGCGCCGCAATGTGAGCATCGACGAAGTTGGCAATGCCGCCGCCTTCTTGCTCTCGGAACTTGCGAACGGCATTACGGGCGAGATCCTGTTCGTCGATGGCGGAATCCATTCGACGGCGCTGGGCAATCCCGATCCGCTGCCCGGCTAGGCCCGCCGTCCGCCGGATTTTGGGCGCGGACGTCCCGGAAAAGAGAGCGCCATGCAAAAGGAATTGAGCCTTCATGAAGCCATTGGCGGCGCGCCAACCATACGGCGTCTGGTTGCGCGTTTTTATGCCCTCATGGATGCCGTGCCGCGCTTTGCGGACCTGCGCGCCCTGCATCCGGCGGATTTGGCCCCTTCCCAGGAAAAACTCTTCGCCTTTCTTTCCGGCTGGCTGGGCGGCCCCGATCTCTTTGTGGAACGCTACGGTCATCCCCGTCTGCGGGAGCGGCACCTGGCCTTTCCCATCGGCAAGGAGGCGCGCGACCAGTGGCTGGCCTGCATGCTGCTCGCCATGGAGGAATCCGGCATCGCGGCGGATTTGCGCGAGGCGCTCCTCGTCCGTTTCTTCCATACGGCCGATTTCCTGCGCAATCTTCCCGAATCGCCGTCCAGTGTGCCCGCGCCGGGGCAAGACAAAATTTTTTGATGGCATCAGGAAGCAGAAGGACATGTCCGCCACAAACAGGAGCGCGGGATGCGTCAACATGATTTGAAACCGGGTTGCGGACGACGTGGTTGCTTGCGGAAAATCTGGCCTCGTCTGGCCTTCGCCCTGATCGCGTTCGCCGCCTTCGTCTTTCTCAACAACACGAGCCTGCTTGCGCCCGAACGGTCTGGCCGACCGATCCTCCTCGCCCATCGCGGCATCGCGCAACGCTTTGATTCGGCAGGCGTCGCCAATGACACCTGCACGGCTTCCCGTATCTTGCCGCCGACGCATGGCTATCTGGAGAATACGATCGCTTCCATGCGAGCGAGCTTCGAGGCGGGCGCCGACATCGTGGAGCTTGACGTTCACCCTGCAACCGACGGGCAGTTCGCGGTCTTCCACGACTGGACGCTGGATTGCCGCACGGAGGCTCATGGCGTCACGCGCGCGCAGTCCATGTCCTTCCTCAAGACGCTCGACATCGGCTACGGCTACACGGCGGACGGCGGCAAAACCTATCCGTTTCGAGGCCAGGGCGTCGGGCAGATGCCGTCTCTTGCCGAGGCGCTACAGACATTTCCCGATCATTCCTTTCTCATCAACGTAAAGAGCAATGATCCAGACGAGGGACAAAAACTGGCGTCGTTCCTGAGCGCCCTTCCGCCGGAGCGACAGGCAAGGCTCATGGTCTACGGCGGGGACAGGCCGATTGCGGCTTTGCGCGCCTTGGTTCCCGGTTTGAAAGCGATGTCGCGCGCTTCCTTGAAAGAGTGCCTGCTGCGCTACATCGCGTATGGGTGGACCAAGATCAATAACAAATATGGTTACATTAACGAAAGAGGTGAGGAGGTTATTTCTCCATGCTTTGATTATGCAGCAAATTTTGTTGCTAATGGGTTAGCACGCAATATTTACAAGGATTTTCTGGGAATTACGAGCAAACAGAGAACGCAGGCCAAACTGGATGGCAACTATTCTGCCTTTGGTGATATGGCGAAAAGCCTTCTTTACAATGGCTGGAATTTCTTCACCATGGGATTTGTAGAACGGCAAGCGGAACGTTACAACAATTATTAACCCGGCAATCAAATAGATTATATAGAAGCATACATGATGTTAGGGTTTTTGAAGTAGCGGATGACGCGCTCTGGAATCTTGCGTAGCGATTCCATGAACGTTTCAGCTT
>JAISLJ010000189.1 GCA_031290955.1 Zoogloeaceae bacterium
GAGTCCCGGTTCAACCTGTCTTCGTCATCACAAACATTGCCTGCGCAATCTTTTGGCGAACATCTCCTGTAAAAGTTAATCAACAACGTGTTCGCGGATCGGGCAAGCCGGTCTCGCGCTCACGTACTCCTTTTTTCGATACGCCCGACCATGCGCCAATACCGCCCAGATCGTGCGCGCTATCCTGTTGGTCAGGGCGACCACCACCACATTGAGCGGTCACTGTTTCTTCATCCGATCAACCTACGCCACAGCTTCCTTCGCATGGGTCAGCACACTGTTCGTCCCGTGAATCAGCAAGGTGCGCAAGTACGTGTCGCTCCGCTTGCTGATCCCGTGCAGATGCGCCTTGCCGCCCGTGCCAGTCTGTTGCGGCACGAGGCCAATCCAGGCGGCAAATTCCCGCCCCGACCGGAACGCCTTCGCCTCCCCCATCGTGGCGACCGCCTCCGTCAGCGTCAGCAACCCGACGCCAGGTATTTCGCTGATCGCCTGAACCGCCGCGTCATTCTTGTTGCGCACATTGAAGGCTTTGACGAACCTTGCGCTCATCAGTCTGACCTTATGCCTCAGCGCCATGATCTGCCTCGCCCAGTGATGCGCCCCGCCGCAGGCTTCCATGCCGATCAGGCATGGGGCGCGGTTGGCGAAATACACTAGAAATTTGGCGCGTTTGATGGCCTTGCTCACGATTTCTTCTGTCTCTTCATTCACGTGAGGCGCCTGAAAAACGTTCTTGGCAATGTCGATTCCAACTGCTGTAAGTTTCATGGCGTACGCCCTCCGCTTGGCTCGTGAAAACCTCTATGATCTTCCAATTTTGACGCTTCGATGCCCCTGCCTTTGGGGGAACACATCCCCACGAGCGCCATCAGCATCGGGGGATGGGAGGCGTTCATTTCATTTTCCCTGCAAAAAAGCGTCATGATACCCTGCAACATGAGTTAAAAAAGCCGTCCGGTGGCAACAGGACGGCTTTTAGACTCTTGAAAAGGAAAAGATTCGAGCGCACTTAACGCTTGGAGAATTGCTTCCTGCGCCGTGCCTTGTGCAGACCCACTTTTTTCCGTTCCACTTCACGAGCGTCGCGGGTAACGAACCCGGCGCCAGAGAGCGCGGGTTTCAGCGTCGCGTCGTATTCGAGCAGGGCGCGGGTAATGCCATGCCGCACCGCGCCTGCCTGGCCAGATTCACCTCCGCCGCTGACATTCACCTTGATGTCGAACCCATCGATCTGGTTGACCAGCGCCAGTGGCTGACGCACGACCATACGACCGGTTTCGCGGGAAAAGAATTCATCCAGCGGCTTGCCGTTCACCACGATGGTGCCGGAACCGCGTTTCATGAAGACACGGGCAACCGCGCTCTTGCGCCGTCCCGTCCCGTAGTAATGACTGACTGCCATATTATCTTATCCTTGGATTTCCAGCGTCTTGGGTTGCTGGGCGGTATGTGGATGTTGCGCGCCGGTGTAGCACTTCAGCTTTTTCAGCATGGCGTAACCCAGCGGACCCTTGGGCAGCATGCCCTTGACGGCCTTCTCCAGAGCGCGACCGGGGAAGCGTTGCTGCATTTTCTTGAAATTAGTTTGGTAGACGCCACCCGGATAGCCCGTATGGCGGAAATACTTCTTGTCCTCGGCCTTGTTGCCGGTGACGCGCAATTTTTCCACATTGGTCACGACGATGAAATCGCCGGTATCCACGTGCGGGGTGTAGATGGCTTTATGCTTGCCGCGCAGACGGTGCGCGATCACGCTGGCGAGACGACCGAGCACCTTGTCTGTGGCGTCCACCACAAACCACTCGCGCGTCACCTCATGCGGTTTGGCGGAAAAAGTTTTCATTGACGGCATCCTTGCCTGCAGAATTCAAAAGAGGGATGATTCTAAAGACAAGAAAGCCCTGTGTCAAATGTCTTGATGATCGATTGTAGCGAGCTTCCTATCTGTCCGCCTTTGTAGCGCGCTAGTTGTCCGGTCGTCATAGTGTCTCCCTGGGAATTCCCAGGGAGGGTTGAGATGAAGCGGAGGCTCGTGCAGGAAGAGGTGAGGAAGAAGCGTTTTCCGGAAGCGTATGAAGGCTGGAATGAGGGTCGTTTGAGCCAGGAGGAAGCGGCGGAACAGCTGGGGATGTGCGCGCGGAGTTTCCGGCGTTACCTGGCGCGTTACGAAGCCGATGGCGAGGCGGGGCTGCTGGACAGACGGCTGGAACATCGTTCGGCGCGGGGAGCGGATCGTCCTGTCGCGTGACCGGGACATGTGTGTCCTGCTTGACTGGCGGGGCGTTCGCATTGTTGAACCAGGCTCCAACAAGGAGTTTGCCAAGAACCCTATCTAAGCGAGGTGTGATGAGACAGCACTTTATGTATTCGCTGGATGGAAGGCAGACGAGCAAGGAAGCTGTTATTTGTGAACTATCAAAGGCATTGGCCGAGGAGTAACAAAAACAACATATGTATGACACGCGAGCAGGTTGCGGAAGCGATGGGCTGTTCCAGGAGCCATGTAAACAAGCTTGTCAGGCAAGGCGACCTACTGCCGCACGGAAAATGGATATCAGCGAAGTCCCTGGACGAATATGTCTGGAGACTGGAGAGTAACTGCCCAAAGGCAGGGACAAAAGCGATACAGTAACGCATGATGCTGCGGGCGTTGATAACCCGTCCGCAGACTTGGCCAGGCAAGCTCCAGAGGGTAGCTCGGCTCTTAAATAACAACCTGGCGCGAGCGAAGGGCGGGTATGCGTTTCAAACGAAACGGAGAGACGGGAAGAGCCAACCCGTTCGCCATAATATCCGGACGCCAAGGAGCAGGATGTCAGCATTCGGCACATTTAGTCTATCCGGGAAGGGAAGTCCTTGGATGCGATGAGCATGTGGATGATGGATCGTTCCGTGCGCGGGCTGCGCTTGTTGGGCGTGACCTGGGCAAGATATCGTTCCATGATTTTCACGAGCCGGGTTGTGCCGACAGGGTTGCCTGCGATGGAACTGCGCAAGTGGTATTCTGTTTCTGCTGCCCACGCTTGCGCCTTGTCCCGCGTAGGGAAGACTTTTGACGGGCGCCTGCCGTTGATGCACAGCGCGGCGCGATATTTGCCGTTTGGCAGTTTGATGATTGAAGACATACGGTTTTTCTCCAAGTGTAAATCGTGTGTAAAGTTGTGCGCAATTTACATCCTGGGAATGGTTTCTGCAAAGATTTGTCTTGGTTTATGGCGCTGGAAGTGCACGAACGGCGCACGGCGTGAAAATGTCGCCCCCCCAACGGGGGGCGAGAGGTTTACCCAGCGGTATCGCGGCCGTCCGCAGGACGCCAAGGAGCGACTTTGAGGAGGAGGAGCATGCCGGGGATGGCGAGGGCGGTGCAGAGCAGGAAAAAATTCACCCAGCCCAGGCGCAGAACCAAATCTCCGGCGTAGGAACTCACAAAGGTGCGCGGCACAACCGCCAGACTCGTGAAAAAGGCAAACTGCGTGGCCGTGTGGGCCGGATTGGTCGCGCGCGCAATAAAGGCCGTAAAAGCCGCCGTGCCCAAACCAACGCCCAGATATTCGGCGGCAATCACACAGGCCAAGGCCATGCGGTTCATGCTGGTAATCTCCCCTGGCACAAACGGCCCCAACCAGGCAAGCCAGGCAAAACCCAGAATCGTGACCAGTTGCACCACGCCAAAAATCCACAAGGCACGATTGATGCCGATCTTCACCATCCACAGGCCGCCCAGCAAACCGCCCAAAAGCATCGGCCAAAGCCCGGCATGCTTGGCAATCAGGCCAATATCCAGTGTGGAGAAGCCCATCTGCATGTAAAAGGGCGTTGCCAGCGTCGTTGCCAGGGCATCGCCCAGTTTGTAGCAGCACAGGAAAAGCAGCATGAAGAACGCGCCTTTTTCCCCCAGACGCTGGACGAATTCCCGGAACGGCACAATGCAGGCTTCCTTGAAGGTGCGCGGGCGCGTTGCCACGGCGGGTTCCTTGACACAGAAGGCCATGCACATCCCCGGCAACATGAAGAGCGCCGTGATCCAGAATACCTGACTCCAGGGCAGGTATTGCGCCAGCACAAGCGACAGCGACCCTGGCACCAGGCCCGCAATCCGGTAGGCGTTGACATGCACGGCATTGCCCAGGCCCAGTTCCCGATCCGCAAGGATTTCCCGCCGGAAGGCATCCAGCGCGATATCCTGCGTTGCGGAAAGAAAAGCAAGGACAAGCGCAAGCACGAAAACCAGCCGGATTTCCGCCCGGGGATCAAAGCCGCCCAGAATGCCAATCCCCACGAGCAGGCCCGCCTGCGTCAGGAGCATCCAGCCTCGCCTGCGCCCCAAAGGCAGGAAGATGCGATCCAGAAGCGGCGCCCAAAGGAATTTCCCGGAAAACGGCAACTGCGCCAGCGCAAACATGCTGATCACGTCCAGATCAACCGCGCTCCCTTCCAGCCACGCGGGCACAAGACTCATCAGCAAATAGAGCGGCAGGCCGGAAGAAAAACCCGTGAACACGCAAACCAGCATCTTGCGCGTCAGGAGCGGACGCAGCCAGCCAACAAGGCCCGCGTCCCTCATGTCCCCTCAGCCAACGGCGCGGCATGCCCGGAGGCGATGGGCGGCGGCTGTTTGCGGGCCGCCGCCCGCGCATCCAGCCAGTTCTTCCCGGCAATCATGCACCCCAGGAGGATGAAAGCCCCAGGCGGCAGGGCCGCGAGCAGGAAGCCCGCGTAGGATTCGGGGAAAACCTGGAGGGCGCTTGCCCCCGGCAGCACGAGATCAATGCCGGAAAAGAGCGTGCCACCCGCGATCAATTCCCGCAAGGCACCCAGGAGCGACAGGGTCCACAACATGCCAATGCCCATGAACAGGCCATCCAGTGTGGAATGAAGCGGCGGATTGCGGGCGGCAAAGGCTTCCACCCGCGCCAGCACGATGCAGTTGGTCGTGATGAGCGGGATGAAGATGCCCAGAATCACGTAAAGGGCGTGAAACCAGGCATTGAAGAGCAAATCCACCACCGTCACCAGCGCGGCAATGATGAGGATGAACACCGGGATGCGCATCTCGTGCGGAATCCAGCGCCGCAGGCTTGCCACGGCAACATTGGCAATCACCATGACCAGGATGGTGGCAAGCGAGAGCATCGCGCCGTTTACCATGTTCGTCGTCATGGCCAGAAGCGGGCACAGCCCCAATACCTGCACGAGGCTGGTGTTCTGTTGCCACAGGCCATTCCTGGCAATGGCGCGGAATTCTTCACGGGTCATGCGCGGCTCCATTTGCGTTTCCTGTTCCGGACGCTTCGGCGGCGGGGGCGAACAGGCGCGCCTTCTCCCGCACGGCAAAATGCGCCGCCTTCTTCACCGCCGCCACCACGGCGCGCGGCGTGACGGTCGCGCCCGCCCGGTACGCGAAGCGGCCGCCATCCTTCGTCACCCTCCACTCGGATTCAGAAATCTGCGGCGTGGCGAGGCCGGTGAATTGGTTGATCCAGGGATTTTTCCGGTTCTTGTCCTTGCGCGGGTCAATGTAGTCGCCCAGCCCCGGCGTTTCCTGATGCGCGATCACACGCACACCGGTAATCACGCCATCTGCGGAAATGCCCAGCAGCAGACGGATTTCGCCCGCATAGCCATCCGGCGCCACGGCCTCCAGCACCAGCGCCGCATCCTGCCCCGCCTTGCGAGCGCGATAGACCGTGCCGGGCGCTTTCGTCCCCAGTTCCGGCGCGGGCGGCAGGACAAGCGTATCGGCCAGGAGATCGTTATCGAAACTTTCGGGCGGCAGCACCTCGTTGATGAAGCGCATTTTCTCTTCCGCCAGCGAAGCCTCGATCACCGGGCGCGTCCATTGCTGCACCGCCGCCAGAATGCTGGTGAAAAACAGGACGAACAGGAACAGGATCAGGGCAAAGCGCAAGGCCATGCCCAAGGCGTTCTCCGGCGCGGGCGCGCGGACGGCGCTGGTTCCGGGAGCCGCATCCGTCATGGTTTCTCCTCCCGGGAAGCGCCGCGTGTTCCGAAGACGGCGGGCTGGGAATGACGGTCGAGCATCGGCGCGGCGATGTTCATGAGCAACACCGCGAAGGCAATGCCGTCCGGGAATACTCCGAACACCCGGATCAAATAGGCAAGCACACCCACGCCACAGCCAAAGAAAAGTTTGCCGCGTGGCGTGGCGCAGCCGGAAACCGGGTCGGTGGCGATGAAGAAAGCGCCCAGCATCACTCCGCCGGAAAACAGGTGGAAGAGCGGGCTTGCGAAGCGGCTTGGATCATGCACCCAGAACACGCAAGCCAAAAGCGAGAGCGTGAGCAGGAAGGCGACCGGCACATGCCAGGTAATGACGCGCCGGTACAAGAGGAACAGGCCGCCCGCCAGATAGGCCGTGGAAACCCATTCCCAACCGCGTCCAGCAAACATGCCGAAAAGATTCTGGCTGCCCAGAAGTTCCTGGATGCTCGCATAAAAACTCTCCATCTTGAGCGTGGCCTTGATCGCGGAGAGCGGCGTGGCCCCGGAGAGCGCATCCAGCCGGGGCGAAAACCCGAAGATGATCTCGATCTGCTCGGCAAGCGACAGGCTCAAGCCCAGACTTGGCCACTGCGACATGAAGGCCGGAAAGGCGACAATGCAGCCCGCGAACGCGACCATCGCCGGATTGAAGGGATTTTGCCCCAGACCGCCATAGACCTGCTTTGCGATGACGATCGCCAGGAAAACGCCCGTCACCGTCAGCCACCAGGGCGAGAGCGGCGGAAAGGTGAGCGCGACAAGCCAGGCGGTGACAAGAGCCGAACCATCCGTCACAAAAGGCCGCACCGGCCTGCCGCGCAGGCGAAGCGCAAGCGCCTCGAACACCAGCGCGGCAACGCTCGCCACCAGAATCTGCACGAGCAGGGCCAGGCCAATCTGCCAGATGAAAACGAAGATTCCCGGCAAGAGCGCGACGCACACCTGCCGCATGACCCGGGCAATGCTGTTGGATTGGTGCAGATAGGGGGAACTGACGGGATTCATGATGCGGGCGCTGCCTTTTCGGGGCCGGACACGCGGGCCTCCGTTTCCTGTGTTGGCGCTGCGGGAGAAGTTTCCTGCGCGACGGGTTCGGCGTGGGCGCGCGCCACGGCGGCGGCAACGGCGGCCTTTCCGGCTTCCTCCGGCGATGCGGCAGTAGTGGTGGTGGCAGAGGCGGGCGCGGCATCCGGCGCGGTTTTCTCCGCCTTTTCCCGCGCTTCCGCCAGTTTCGCCGCCTGCGCCGCTGCCGCCTTCGCAAGTTTTTCCGCCTTTTCCGCTTTCTCCCGCGCTTCCCGGAACTGCCGGAACTCGAAGCGTTCCCGCGCCTGTTCGGCATTTTTCTCTTCACGCGCCCGCACACGAATCTCGCCCTTGGCGAAGCGGAAATACTGCACCAGCGGAATGTTCGCCGGGCACACATAGGCGCAGCAGCCGCATTCGATGCAATCCTGAAGATGGTAATCCGCCAGACGCTCGAACTGCCGGGCGCGGCTCCACCAATACAGTTCGTAGGGCTGCAATTCCTGTGGGCAGGCGCGGGCGCAGGAACCGCAACGGATGCAGGGCATCTCCGGGCGCGGCGGGAACAGGGCGGGCGAACGGGCAATCAGGCAATTGCTCGCCTTGATGATGGGCGCTTTTTGTTCCGGCAGCGGCGTCCCCATCATCGGGCCGCCCATGATGATGCCGTCCGTATCGTCACGCGGCTCCGCCAAGGCGAGGAGTTCGCCGATGGGCGTACCGATGGCCGTCTCCCAGTTGCCTGGCCGCGCCACATTGCCCGTGAGCGTCACAACGCGGCGAATCAGCGGTTCGCCATGATGCAGCGCCCGCCAGATGGAAAAGGCGGTGGCGATGTTGAAGCACTGGACGCCCAGATCCGTCGGCAACTGGCGGGCCGGAATCTCCCGACCGGTGAGGACGCGGATCAACTGCTTCAGGCTGCCCGTGGGATAGATGGTTGGAATCACCGCCACCCGGAAGCCCTTGTCCGCCGCCTGTACCGCATCGCGCATGGCACGGATGGCTTCCGGCTTGTTCTCCTCGATGGCGATCAGGACGCGCCGGGGCTGCAACAGGTCGGCAAGAATGCCGATGCCGGAGACGATCTCCCCGGCGCGTTCCTGCATCAGGCGATCATCGCAGGTGATGAAGGGTTCGCATTCCGCACCGTTCAGGATGAGATCCTCCGTTGCCCGGAGCGCGGCCTTCAGCTTCACATGGCTGGGAAACACCGCGCCGCCCAGCCCCACGATGCCGAATTCCTGCAAACAGCGAAAGACCTCTTCGGGGGAGAGCTTCTCATACGCCACGGGTTCGCGCTCGATCCAGCGTTCCTCGCCATCCGGCTCGATCACGACGGAGAGCGCGGCAAGGCCGGAGGGATGCGGCATCGGGCATGGCGCAATGTCAAGCACCCGCCCGGAAGTCGAGGCATGGACGGAGGCGGAAATCCAGTCATCCGCCGCGCCAATCCGCTCGCCCTTCAACACCTTGTCGCCCACGGCGACCACGGGCCGCGCCGTCTTCCCGGCGCTCTGCGCGAGTGGAATCGTCAGCCGTTCCGGCAACGGCGCCTGGCGAATGGGCGCATCCCGGGATTCCTGCTTGTGGGAATCCGGATGAATGCCACCCTGGAAGGAGAAAAGTCGGCTCAGCATCAGAAAGGGTTTCCGCCCGCAGGGCAATTGCCGTCCGCCAGGACCGGGCAGGGCCATTTCCAGTCCGTGAGCGTTTCCGGCACAGAATTCAGATCAATGCAATCGACCGGACAGGGTTTTACGCACAATTCACAGCCGGTGCACAGTGAGGTCATCACCGTGTGCATCTGCCGCGCCGCGCCAACAATGGCGTCGACCGGGCAAGCCTGGATGCAGAGCGTGCAGCCGATGCAGCGATCCTCACGAATCAAGGCCACCACCTTTGGTTTGGGGCCGCCGCCCTCCCCTCCTCCCTGAATGGGCACGAATTCCCGCCCCAGGAAATCGGCAATCTTGCGCACACCATCATCGCCGCCCGGCGGACAAAGGTTGATCGCCGCCTCGCCCCGGGCAATGGCTTCCGCATAGGGCTTGCAGCCGGGATAGCCGCATTGCCCGCACTGCGTCTGCGGCAGGAAGGCGTTAATTTGTTCGCTCAAGGGATCGCCTTCCACCTTGAAGCGGATGGCGGCATATCCCAGCGCCGCCCCCAAAAGGAGCGCCCCCACAGACATGACGAGAATGGCGGCAAGAAATCCTGTCATGAGACGCTCAATGCCGATCCAGCCCGGAAAAACCCATGAAGGCCAGGCTCATGAGGCCCGCCGTAATCATGGCGATCGCCGCGCCCCGGAACGGCTGCGGCACATCGGCATGATCCACGCGCTCGCGGATGCCCGCGAACAGGAACAGGATCAGGGAAAAACCAACAGCGCTCCCCGCGCCAAAGAGCAGCGATTCCACGAAATCATAACGATGGGAGATATTGATGAGCGGCACGCCCAGCACCGCGCAATTCGTGGTGATGAGCGGCAGGTAAATGCCCAGCGTCTGCTGGAGGGCGGGCGAGATCTTGGCGATCATCATCTCCGTCAATTGCACCACGGCGGCAATGGTGACAATGAAGGCGATGGTGCGCAGGTATTCGAGGCCAAAGGGCGTGAGCAGATAATGGTCGATCACGAAACAGGCGCCCGTCACCAAAGTGAGCACGAAAGTGGTCGCCATGCCCATGCCGTAAGCTGTCTCGAACTTCTTTGAGGTTCCCATGAACGGGCACAGCCCCAACATCTTCACGAGGACGATGTTGTTGACGAGCACCGCGCCCACCAGCAAAAAAAGATAACCTGTCATGTTCGTCTGGCTTCAGGAAGGAGGATCATTCTCACTGAGTGTGCGGAAAAGGTAGGCATTCTACCAGTTTCACGCGCTTCGTTCACGCAAGGCTTCGGCAACCTCGCGCACGATCCGCGGCCCACGGTAGATCAGGCCGGTATAAACCTGCACGAGACTTGCGCCCGCCGCGATTTTGGCGCGGGCATCCTCGCCCTTCAGGATGCCGCCCACGCCGATCAGGGGAAGTTCCCCCTTGAGCGCGGCGGCAAGCTTGCCCAGCACGGAGGTGGCCAGCCGGAATTCCGGCGCACCGGAAAGTCCGCCCGTCTCCTGCGCATGCGGCAAGCCTTCCACGCCCGCGCGCGACAGCGTGGTATTGGCGACGATGGCCCCATCCATGCGATGCCGCCGGAGCGCGTCGGCAATTGCGAAAATTTCCCCATCCCCCAGATCCGGCGCGATCTTGAGGAGAATCGGTACATGGCGTCCATGCTGGTCGGCCAGCTTTTCCCGCACCCCTTTCAAGGCGGCGAGCAACGCATCCAGGGCAGCATCCTTTTGCAATTCGCGCAGGTTCTTCGTGTTGGGGCTGGAGACGTTGATCGTTACATAATGCGCATCCGCATAGACCTTTTCCAGGCACAGCAGATAATCCTCAGCGGCCTTCTCGATCGGCGTATCCGCGTTCTTGCCGATGTTGATGCCCAGAATGCCGCCGCGCCTTGCAAATTGCGCCCGGCGCACATTGGCGACGAGCGCCTCCACCCCGGCATTATTGAAACCCATGCGATTGACAAGAGCCTGGGCAGCGGGCAGTCGAAAAAGGCGCGGTTGGGGATTTCCGGGCTGTGGCCGTGGTGTGACCGTTCCGACCTCGATATGCCCGAAACCCAGCGCGCCCAACGCATCGACATAGGCGCCATCCTTGTCCAAGCCCGCCGCCAGCCCCACCCGATTGGGAAAGGAAAGCCCCATGACCTCGATCGGGTCATGCGGGCGCGGGGCCAACAGGCCGGAAAAGCCCGTTCTCTCCGCCAGGGAAAGGCCATTCAGCGTCAAGGCATGCGCCGTTTCCGGCGCAAGGGCAAAAAGGATTTTGCGTAAAAGGGAATACATCATGGAGGCGCATTCTACCGCAATACGCCAAAACACCGCCCACCCCGGCACACATAATGAAAGAAGGAAAAGAAATAACCTCACCCGGAAAATCGGAAACAACCCAGCAGGAAAAATTGCCGCCTGTACGCCCCATCCGCAGGACACATCAGACCTGCATGTTCATGACTTCCTGATAGGCGCTTGCCAGACGGTTGCGCACCTGCACCATCTCCTGGAAGGAAATACTGGCTGTCTGGAGCGCAATCATGACTTCATGCAGGTTCTGTTCGCTCGTTCCGGCGGCAAGATTTTCCGCCATCTGGGTTGCCTGCTGCTGGGCGTGGTTCACCTTGTCGATCGAATTCTTCAAAACCTGGGCGAAATCCGCTCCGCCCGCAGACGCCTCATTTTCCGCAGGCTTGGCGGCACCCGCCTCCGCCGCAGTACTACGCAGCACATTGAGCATTTGTTCGATGCCTTGGGTATCCATGATCCAACTCCAAAACCAATCACCGGAAAGCAGCAATTTCTATTCCTGAAAATGCCCCTCTTCCCGATATTGCTTCAACTTGTTGCGCAGCGTCCGCTCCGAAATCCCCAAGCGTTCAACGGCGGCCTTGCGCGACCCGCCGACTTCGGCCAGTGTTTTCAGGATGTGCTCCCGCTCCAAATCCTTCATGTTCCGATTATCGGCGCTTTTTTCGGATTCCGGCAGTTTTTCTTCGTGCCACGCCTCGCCCGGCACGGCAAATACAGGGATTTCCCCGCCAAGGGCCAAATGTTCCGGATCGATCCGGTCGCCGGGCGTCAGGATCATGGCGCGCTGGATGACGTTTTCCAACTCCCGCACATTGCCGGGCCACGCATAGGCGCACAAACGTTCCTTCGCCGCATCGGAAAACGCCAGATGCGGACGGCCCATCGCCTGCCCCAGTTCGCCCAGGAAATGTTCCGCCAGCGGCACGATGTCACCGGGCCGTTGCCGCAGGGCGGGGATGAGAATCGGGAAAACATTGAGGCGGTAATACAGGTCTTCCCGAAAAGCTCCTCTACCGACGGCCTCGGCCAGATCGCGATTGGAAGTAGCGATGACGCGGATATTGAGCCGGATGGGCTTCTTGCCGCCGACCCGTTCCACCTCGCGCTCCTGCAACACCCGCAGGAGCTTGGCCTGCAAGGCGGGCGGCATTTCCGTCACCTCGTCAAGGAGCAATGTCCCCTCCTCCGCCTGCTCAAATTTGCCAGCCTGCGCAGTTTGCGCCCCGGTAAATGCGCCCTTTTCATGACCAAAGAGCGTTGCTTCCAGCAAGGTCTCGGGAATTGCCGCGCAATTGATGGCCACGAACGGCCCATTTTTGCGGGCAGAATGACGATGGATGAAACGCGCGACGATCTCCTTCCCCACACCAGATTCCCCACTCAGGAATACAGTAGCATCGGTCTGCGCCACACGCGCGGCAATGGCAAACAGGTTGGCGCTCACTGGATCACGCGCGATGACATCTGTTACTGTATTCAGATTGGGCAGCGCATATTTGTCGATCTGCTGCAACAACGCGGCAGGTTCAAAAGGTTTCAGCAGGAAATCACACGCCCCGGAACGCATCGCTTCCACGGCCCGATCTACATCAGCATAGGCAGTCATCAACAGGACTGGCAATTGCGGCTGGCGAAAGCGGATTTCCTTCAAGAGCGCGATTCCATCCATGGGCTGCATGCGAACATCACTGATGACGATAGAAACATTGGCTTCGGAAAGCCGCGTCAGGGCTTCTTCTCCTCCGGCAGCGACCAACACGGTGCGTCCGGCCAGTTCCAAAGTATCCCGAATGGCTTCACGCAGGCCGATATCATCTTCCACGACGAGAACGGCAGGAGGAATGGCCGAGGAATTTTCTTGCATACAATCCCTTTCCGACGGAAAAATTTGATTATAGCGGCCCAAAACGCCTTTCCAAAAACCATTTCAATGAAAAAGAAAAGGCCGGATACACCGGCCTTTTCAAGGGAATTACAATCAGAACGAATCAGCGCACGGAGAGGGATTCATCCACAATGCGCGGCGTGATGAACACCAGCAATTCCGATTTTTCATTGATGCGGGAGTTGTTGCGGAAAGCATGCCCCAAGAGCGGGAGATCGCCCAGCAGAGGCACCTTGCTTGTATCGTTCCGCTCAGCCAATTCATAGATACCGCCGATCACGATCGTACCGCCATTATCCACAAGGACATTGGTCGTGACCTGCTTGGTATCAATCGCCACTCCGCCTGGAAGAGTTTCTCCCCTGGAATCCTTCCTGATGTCAAGTTGCATGGAAACCTTGCCATCTGGCGTGATGTGTGGCGTCACGTCCAGTTGCAACACCGCATCCTTGAAGGATACTGTCGTTCCTCCGTTTTCCCCACTCTCCTGATACGGGATCTGCACACCCTGCTTGATCATCGCCTTGTTCTTGTCCGAAGTCAGGATGCGCGGGCTGGAAACGATACGCCCCTTGTTATCTGCCTCCAATGCCGAGATCTCCAGATTCAACAAGCGGGTTCCCTGGCGATTGGCAAGCAGGAAGGAGAAAAGTTGAGGCGAAGTTCCACCATAAGCCGCCGCAGGCAAGTTTACTTGGTTCAGGCCAGGAAACGTTGCTTGTCCTTCAACTCCACCAGCGGGATTGCGCCAGTTGCTACTCGATGAATGTTCGCCATTGAAAAGCTTGAGCGTCTCGGTATCCGACCCCGCAGTTCCGAACCAAGCACCACCATCGGTATAGTTTTTGCCATGCAGCAAGCCCAGACGAACCCCAATATTCCGACCAAAGTCCTCGGAAGCCTCAACGATCCGCGCTTCGATCACCACTTGGCGCAAGGAAACATCAATCTGGGCCAGAAGCCTGCGCACATCTTCCAGACGACTCGGGATATCTTGAACAAACAGGATATTGGAGCGGGGATCCTCCCGCACAGAACCGCGCTTTGACAGAATGCCAGCACCACCCTCGCTCGTCAGAATCGCTTTCACGGCACTTGTCGTGTGGTAATTCAGCTGAAAGTTTTCGGTGCGCAAAGGCTCAAGCTCATTCATTTGCTGTAATGCCTCGAACTCCAGACGTTCACGTGTCGCAAGCTCGTCACGCGGCGCAAACAATATTACATTATCGTTTTTGCGCATATCCAAGCCCTTCTGTTTCAGGATGATGGCAATTACCTGATCGGCCGGCACATCCTTTAACACCAGTGTGGTCGAGCCCACCACCGTCTCGCTGATCACCGCATTCAATCCAAGCTCTTCCGCCATCAAGCGCAACAGGGTCCGGACATCACCATTCTGATAGTTGATACTGATTCGTGGCCCTTGGTAACCAGGCGTGGAACCTTGCACCAACTTGTTGGGATCCTCAACGATCTTCTTGACTTCAACGATCAACTGATTTTCCGTCTGATAGGCGTTGTATTCCCATTGTCCATGCGGCGTAATTTCCATCCGCACCTTTCCACCTTTGTCGTCTGTCACAACTGTGCTGACGGGTGTGGCAAAATCTCGCACATCCAGACGGCGGCGGAGATTTTCCGGCAAGGTTACATCTTGGAAATCCACTGCCAAGACACGGCCTTGCCGACGGACATTGGCAGCAACATCCGGGTCAGAGAGAGCCACAATAATACGCGCCTCTCCTTCATCTCCACGACGAAACGCAATATCCTGAATACTGTGCGTTATACCCGAAACAGGAACAGGCGTCTCCCGGGAAAAACGGGTCGCAGCCGGAGCTGTTCCTGCGGCTGCATCCACCGGAACCAGCGCCACCAACAGCGAGGAACCTTCCAGCCGGGTCGTAAAATTATGGCTTCGCACCAGATTCAATACCAAGCGCGTCCTGTTGCCAGCCCGGATCACGTTGACACTCGTCAAATCACCCTCCTTGAAAACCTTGCTGGTCTCGCTGAGGCCGTTGTCAACATCCGTGAAATCAAACGCCACGCGCGGTGGGTTTGCAATTGAAAAGCCGGTCGGCACGTTATTCAAGGGTGCGCTCAAATCAACCTTGAGAACAAGGTCATTGCCCTGTTTGACGACACTGACGGCCTCGATCAGATTCTTTCCCTGTGCCACACCCAAAAGCGGTGTGAATATCAACCCCAGCAACAACACAAGGGAAATACCAAATTGCCTGAAATAGTGAATCATTTGCCACCCTCCTCATTCAACCTGCAAGTGCAGTGTGTTGACACGTTCGTTCCATTCCTTGGTGTTGGGATCCTCAATGACTTCCTTGATCTCGACTTCCTGCTCGGTCACACTCATGACCCGGCCAAAATCCTGACCAATCCAGTCACCCACCTTGACCTGTTTGACAAGAGTTGGATCCAGTTGGACCACCGCTATAGGCTGCCTGTCGATGTTCAGATAGCCGATCATCTGTATGGTCTCCAAGGGATATTTCTCCAGGATGTTGTTGCGCAATTCCCTGGCATCGAAATCCGGTCGGTTCGGATCATTAGCGTTTGCGACAGTATCCGTACCCGTCGGCTCGATCTTGGCTTCGCTGAACGGATCCAGCTTGTCTTCAACACCATATGCAACAGGCGCGTAGATCTTGACCTTGGGCAAAGACGGAATCTTGCCTTTCGAATCATTGGAGACCCCATCCATCCATTGCCGCAAATCGTCATCACCACAGGAGGTCAATGTCAAGGCGGCAACCAATGCGACGAAAAAAGCCTTCTTCATTTTCTTCCCCCTTTCTGCGCCGCTTGCTCCTGTTCTGTCAGGTAACGGAAAGTCCTCACCTCCATCACCAGATTAAGCCGCCCTTGTCCTTTTGCGGATGGCGCGATTTTGAGATCATTCAACGTCACGATCCGTCCCAATTTACCGATATCCGCCGCAAAGTTGCCAAGGTCGTGATAGACGCCATCCAACTGCACAGCAATCGGAACTTCCATATAGAATTCCCGCTGGATTTCTTGTCCCGGCCTGAACAGATCGAACATCAACCCACGCCCCAAACCAGCCTGATTGACCTCCACCAATAATGCCTCCACCTCGGCACTGTTTGGCAAGAGTTTCAGCAGGGCGCCAAAGGAACGCTCAACCTCGTCACGTTGTTGCCGATACGGCTCCAGATTGACAGCCTTGCTTTTCTTGTCGGCAAAATCCTGCTTCAAAGTTTCCACCTGCGCCTGCGCCGCAACCAGCTCGTCATACTTTCCGGACATGGCGAAATATCCGCCCGCGAGAACAACAAAGATCCAGATGCCAACCAAAAGCGTCAACTTGGGAATCAGAGGCCATGTTCCGGGATTTCCCGTCGCATAGCGGAAATCTTCCGCGATCTGCTGGAAATCCAGACCTTTCTTCTTGACCGCATTCATTTGTTTTCCTCCTCTGTCTTTCCGGAACCGGCTCCCGGTTTTTCCTTCTTCTCCTTTTCCAAGGTAAAGCTCATGGAAAATTTGCCCAGAGGGCGTCCGTTGACCAAATCAGCCTTGATTTCCTTCAACTGTGGGGCAGACGTCCAGTCAGAATCCTTGATGTTGCGCATGAAGACGGAAACACGGGAACTGGATTGCGTATAACCATCCACAGTCACGACATTACCCGCCTGAATAACCTTGTCCAGATAGATGCCTCCCGGCGTCTGTTCCACCAGCTCGCTCAACAGACGCACCGCACTTCCACGATCACCCTGGAGGGATTCGATGGCATTCTTGCGATTGAGCAATAACTGGATTTCCTCTTTCAGGCGATCAATCTCCTTGATCTGATCTTCCAGCTTTGTGATTTCGCTGCGCAGGAATTCCTGCCGCTCCAGCTGGCCCGTCACCTGGGCATCCAGAATCCCCCATCCCAAGCCGACAATCGCCGCGCCAACGATCACAACAAGCACCAGCACTGCATTGAACTGGCGTTGTTTCTCCTGACGAATTTTCTCCCGATAAGGGAGCAGATTAAGGCGAATCATGATAGATCAAACCTCCGCAATGCCAAACCACACGCCGTCATCAAGGAAGACGCATCGGATAACAGGCTTTCCCCGCGTACCTTGTTCGACAACGACATCCCCGCAAACGGATTCGCAACAATGGTATTGACGTTCGTTCGCGCTGCCACCTGTTCATCGACACCATTGATGGCGGCGCAACCTCCGGAAAGGACGATGTGATCGACCTTGCTGTGTTGTGTCGAGGTGAAGAAGAATTGCAACCCACGCGAAATCTCAAGCGCCAAGTTCTCAAGAAACTGCGGCAGCAACTCCAGTTCATACTCTTCCGGCAGGGAACCCTCACGCTTGGCGATTTCCGCCTCACCATAGCTCATGCCGAAACGTCGCATGACATCCTGTGTCAGCGACCCACCACCAAACGCCTGATCCCGCGTATAGATCTGGACCCCGTCACGAAGCACGGCAAGATTCATGGTATTTACGCCGATATCCGCCAATGCGATGATCGCTCCACTGCGCGCCTGTAACTGGTTGGAAACCAGATCAAATGCCGCGAGCGCCGCATATGAATCCACATCCATGATTTCCACTTTCAGATCCGCCGCTTCCGCGACTGCGAGCCGATCCTCCACCTTTTCCTTCCGGGCGGCGGCAATCAGGACTTCCTGTTCGCCGGGACTCGACGCCGACGGGCCAATGACCTGAAAATCCAGATTGACCTCATCCATGGAAAAGGGGATGTACTGGCTGGCCTCCGACGCCACCATGGTTTCCAGATCGTCTTCCCGCATGCCTGCCGGGACGACGATCTTCTTGGAAATCACCGCTGTCGACGGCAAGGCCATCGCCACGTTGCGAATGGAAGAAGACAGCCGCTTGAACGTGCGTCTGACGACATCACTGACCAGATCCGGCTGGGCGATGCTGCCGTCCACGACGGCATCCTTGGGCAGCGGCTCAATCGCATAACGCTCGACCCTGTAGTCACTGCCGCGGCCCCCCGCAGACAGTTCCACCATTTTCACGGCGGAAGAACTAATGTCCAGCCCCACGAGCGCACGCGCCTTGGATCCTGAGATAGATAGTCCGAAGCTCAACTTGACCTCCGAGAATGCTCATTAAAAACCGGTAGTTACAGCAACCAACCAACAAACTACATGAGATGCTAGCAGCAACATTCCGCATTGTAAAGCAATTTTTGTCCTGCGCCCACCCAGAAAGCAGGAAGCGTATAATGCGCCACAACTTTAACTCCATGTTTTGCCCTGCCATGCTGACCGTTCTGCGTTGTATCCTCTATCCGGCCGCGTTTTTCGCCGGTCTTGCGGTCATCTGCGCCGCCATTGCGCTTACTGTTGTGTTTACGGCATATCCCAGGCTGCCGGAAATCGATGTTCTCACGGATTACCGCCCCAAGATGCCCT
Source organism: Zoogloeaceae bacterium (assembly GCA_031290955.1). GTDB lineage: Bacteria > Pseudomonadota > Gammaproteobacteria > Burkholderiales > Rhodocyclaceae > Azovibrio. Next base: position 18,287 of record JAISLJ010000189.1, read on the forward strand.
TGCAGGTCTTCACGAGCGACGGTTTCCTGATCGGCGAGTTCGGCGCGGAACGGCGCATTCCCATCGGAATCCGGAATGTTCCCGCCCCCCTGAAGCAAGCCCTGCTGGCCGCCGAGGACGAGCATTTCTACCGGCACATGGGGGTCGACCCCATCGGCGTCGTGCGGGCTGCCGTCAATAATCTGCGGAAAGGCAACAGGAGCCAGGGTTCCTCCACTATCACCATGCAGCTTGCCCGAACCTTCTTCCTCTCGCCGGAAAGAAGCTACGAGCGCAAGTTCTACGAGGCGCTGCTCTCCTTCAAGATCGAGAGCACACTGACAAAAGAGCAAATCTTCGAGATCTACATCAACCAGATCTTCCTCGGGCAACATGCCTACGGCTTTGCCGCCGCATCGCAGACCTACTTCGGCAAACCGCTCTCCGAAATCAACATTGCCGAAGCCGCCATGTTGGCGGGCATCCCGAAGTCGCCCTCCAAGGGCAACCCCATCGTGGATCCCAAGTATGCCAGGACGCGCCAGCAGTATGTGTTGCGGCGCATGCGCGAGCTGGATTTCATCACCGAGACGCAATATCGCACGGCGCTGGAGACGCCGATCCTCATCCAGCGGGAAAGTGTCGCCTCCGTCCCCGTGCATGCGGAATATGTTGCGGAAATGGCGCGCCAGATTGCCGTGGAGCGTTTTTCCGATGCCGCCTACAGCGCCGGACTCCAGGTCATCACCACCATCAGCAGGGAACAGCAGGAAACAGCCTACGAGGCCCTGCGCCAAGGAATCCTGGAATATGACCGGCGTCACGGCTATCGCGGCGCGGAAGCCTATATTGACCTGCAACGCTTCGGCCCTGACGATGAAGACCGGGAACAGGCGCTGGACAATGCCCTGCGGGAATTCCCCAGTGTCGATGGCCTGCATCCCGCCGTGGTGCTGGAGGCCAGTCCCCGACAGGTGCAAGCCTATCTGCATGGCGGCGAGACCATCACCCTGGAAGGCGAAGGAATCAAGATCGCCGCTGCCATGCTGGGCGACAGGGCACCCGCGAACAAAAAGCTGCGGCCCGGTGCGGTCATCCGTCTCATGCAGGTGACGCTGCCGCCACCAAAGAACGGCCAGACGCCAACGACACGCTGGCAAATCACGCAACTGCCGGAAGTCGAGGCTGCCTTCATTGCCGCAAGCCCGGTTGATGGGGCCGTGCATGCCTTGGTCGGCGGCTTCGACTTCAATCGCGGCAAATACAATCATGTCACACAGGCATGGCGTCAGCCGGGTTCCAGCTTCAAGCCCTTCATCTATTCCGCCGCGCTGGAAAAAGGGTTTTCTCCGGGCAGCATCATCCGGGACGCCCCGATCGAGGTGGCCACCAGCAGCACGGGCAGCCGGGTCTGGCGGCCCAAGAACTATGATGGTCGCCATGAGGGACCGATGACCCTGCGCACCGCGCTCGCAAAATCCAAGAATATTCCTGCGGTGCAGTTGATCCTGGCCGTGGGCACCGGCTACACCCAGAACTACATCGCCCACTTCGGCTTCGACGCCCGGCGCAATCCGCCCTACCTGACGCTGGCGCTGGGTGCGGGTTCCGTCACGCCCTGGCAGATGGTCGGCGCCTATTCCATTTTCGCCAACGGCGGCTATCGCGTCCAACCCCATATCGTGAAGGAGATCCGCGACCGGCAAGGGCATGTGCTGGCGCAGGCGGTCGCGCCGCGCGCAGGCGACGAAACGCAACGCGCAATCGATCCCCGGAACGCCTACATCATGAATTCCATGCTGCGGGATGTCGCCATCCGCGGGACGGCGGCGCGGGCCTCCTCCATCCTGAAGCGCCGCGACCTGGCGGGAAAAACCGGCACGACCAACGATTACCTGGATGCCTGGTTCTGCGGCTTCCAGCAGACCGTCGTCGGTTGCGCCTGGATGGGCTTCGACCAGCCTCAGCGCCTGGGCAGCCGGGAAACCGGCGGACAGGCAGCGCTCCCCATCTGGATCGAATACATGAAGACGGCACTGAAGGGTGTGCCCGAACAGCTTCCCCCACAACCGGAAGGCATCGCGCGCGCCTTTGGTGATCTCTACTATACAGAGAACATTCCCGCCGTCGACCCGATGGCGGCTTTCCTGGAAGAACAGGAAGAAGAGGAAGAAGGACAAGAAGCGATACCCGTGGAAACCATCCCGGCCCCCCCTGCCCCACCCCCGCCGCTCTTCCCGGGATTTTGAGGGTCTTGCGGACAGCAGCAGTTCCCTTGCCCCCAAGGGCGCAAGGGGAAGCGCCGTCCGCAGGGTGCCTTGTCCACAAAAACTGTGGATAAGTTTGTGGATGGGATGTCACAAACTGGAAAAAAACCTGTTGCGACAAGGTCTTTCCCGGTCTTGCCCGAAAACAAGGCGACCCGATTAAATTCAATAAAATCAATCAGATAGGATTTTACCCGGCTTGTCAATCCCAAGGCAGCCACAAAAGCATGCCCGCCTTTCCGCTGGAATTCCCAGTTGTGGAATACGGCCTCAAGGGAATGCCTCGCAGGCGGGTCTTGGCAGACGGCAGTGAGCGGAGCGGCGGCGAATGTCCCACGGCGGTCAGAGCGGGCAAAGGTCGCGCCGATCACGTTTGCAACGCTCGTCTGATAGAATGGCGCGATGCCTGCCAAACCCACCGAACCCTCTCTTGCAACGCTCCCCAATCCCCTTGTCCGCTATGTTACGGCCACGCGGCCTGCCTTTCTTTCCATCACCCTGATTTCCTGCCTGATCGGTCTGGCGACGGCGCGGTTTGGCGGCGTTCCCCTGCACGTCGACCGGGCGCTGGCGACGATTTTTTTCGCGCTCCTGGCGCACGGCGGCATCAACGTGATCAACGATTATTACGACGCCCTGAACGGTTCCGATGCCGCCAACCGCGAACGGATTTTCCCCTTTACCGGCGGTAGCCGCTTCATCCAGAACGGTGTCCTGAGCCGGAGTCGCATGGGGCTTTTCGGGTATGCGTTGCTCTTTGTGGTCGTGCTGGCGGGATTGTGGCTGGTGTGGTTTTCTGGCCCGGAACTCTTCTGGATCGGGCTGGCCGGGCTGTTCTTCGGCTGGGCCTATTCCGCGCCGCCCTTGCAACTCATGTGTCGGGGCTGGGGAGAACCCGCCATCGTCGCGGGCTGGACGCTGATCGCGGCGGGCGCGGATTTCGTGCAGCGCGGGCAAATCGCGCTCCTCCCTTGGCTTGCCGGTTTGCCCTTCGCGCTTTTGGTCGCCAACATCCTCTACATCAACCAGTTCCCCGACCGGCAGGCGGACGCCCTGGTCGGCAAACGCACGCTGATCGTGCGTCTGGGGCCGGAATCGGCCGCCTGGGGCTACCTGCTCATCGCTCTCCTCGCCTACGGCGTCATCCTGTGCATGGTCGTCAAAAGCATCCTGCCCATGTGCGCGGCGGCAGGACTCCTTGCCTTGCCGCTCTCCCTTGCCGCCGCGCGCGAACTGATCGCCCACGCCAGCACGCCCGCCCGGTTGTCCGGCGCGATCAAACGCACGATCATCGCCGCCAATTCCAGCGGCCTTCTGCTCGCGCTGGGGCTGGCGTTTTCCAAGCCCTCTTCGTGAAACAGGAACACCAGCTATGATCCGGAATGCAATCGAATGGAATATAACATGCAATGGCCCTGAATCCGGGGGGCATCCGTCGTCCGTAGGATGCCTTGCCCAACGTATAATGCCGTCTTTGTTTGCCTGAACCCAGAGTCCCCGCCATGCTTGACATCCAACTTCTCCGCAACCACCCCGACCAAGTCGCGGCGCGACTGGCAACACGCGGCAAGGCCATCGACCTTGCGGAATTCTCCGCGCTGGAAGCCCGGCGCAAAACCCTGCAAACGGAAACCCAGGAGTTGCAAAACCGGAGGAACACGCTTTCCCGGGAAATCGGCGCATTGAAGGCCAGGGGCGAAAACGCGGACGACATCCTGCGCCAGGTGGCGGAAACCAAGGCGCGGCTGGAAGCGGCGGAACGGGAACTGGAAACCCTGCTGGGCGCAGTCAACGCCATTCTCGAAACCCTGCCCAACCTGCCGCACGCCTCAACGCCAGTCGGCGCGGACGAGCAGGACAATGTGGAATTGAAACGCTGGGGCACACCCCGGCATTTCGAGTTCCCGATCCGCGACCACGTTGATCTGGGTGAAAAACTGGGGCTGCTGGATTTCGCGGCCGCCGCGAAGATTTCCGGGGCGCGCTTCGTCACCCTGAAAGGCGGACTTGCGCGCCTGCAACGGGCGCTGATCCAGTTCATGCTGGATACGCACACCCGCGAGCACGGCTACACGGAGGTCTACGTCCCCTTCCTCGTCAATCGTGAGAGCCTCTTCGGCACCGGGCAACTGCCCAAGTTCGAGGAGGATTTGTTCCGCATCATCCGCGCCGGGGAGGAAAACCCTTTCTACCTGATTCCCACGGCGGAAGTGCCGGTCACGAACATCATCCGCGACGAAATCCTGGCGGCGGGGACGCTGCCGCTCAAGTTCGTCTCGCACACGCCCTGCTTTCGTTCCGAAGCCGGTTCCGCCGGACGCGACACGCGCGGCATGATCCGCCAACACCAGTTTGAAAAGGTGGAACTGGTGCAGGTCGTGCATCCCGAGCAATCCTGGGCGGCGCACGAGGAATTGACGCGCCACGCGGAAATCATCCTGGAGAAGCTGGAACTCCCCTACCGGCGTGTCGCGCTCGCCACCGGCGACCTGGGCTTTTCCTCCGCCAAGACCTACGATCTCGAAGTCTGGCTGCCCGCGCAGGAGACCTACCGGGAGATTTCCTCCTGCTCCAATTTCGAGGCGTTTCAGGCGCGGCGAATGCAGGCGCGTTTTCGCAACGAGAAAGGCAGACCGGAACTCGTGCACACCCTGAACGGCTCGGCGCTGGCCGTGGGCCGCACACTGGTGGCGATCCTGGAAAACAAGCAGAACGCCGACGGCAGCATCACCCTCCCCGAAGCCCTGCGCCCCTACCTGGGCGGCGAGACACGCTTGGGATAACGGGGCGGACGAAGTTTTCCCCGATTCCGGACAATGTTTTCCGGAGTCCGGATTTCGGCGCACCCATAAACACAAGGTGCGCTTCATCCTTGAAGCGCACCAGAAAGAAATGTCGACCGCATCCGGATCAGACAGATCAAACGGTCAAAAGCTCCTTGACCACTTTCCCCCAAACAACGGTAGGACGTTCGGAGCGCCCCTTGTTGATGTAGATGGTCTTGAGATGATCCAGGCCCATAGCCCAAAGCACGGTCGCGTGAAGATCATAGGTATCCACCGCCTTGTCCTTGTCCGCAATTTGCAGGCCGATTTCATCCGTTTCGCCATACGTAAAGCCAGCCTTGGCCCCGGCTCCCGCCAGCCATTGCGTATACCCCCACGGATTATGATCGCGTCCGGTGCCGGATTGCCCATAGGAGGTACGGCCAAACTCGGAAGTCCAGACGACGAGGGTGGATTCCAGCAGGCCAAGCGCCTTCAGGTCGGACAGCAGCCCGGCAATGGGTTGATCAACAGCCTTGGCTTGGCTGGCATGATTCTTCTCAATGTCCTGGTGGGCATCCCAATCGCGAATACCGCCTTCGGAATCACCAGAAACCACGTGCACGAAGCGCACACCACGCTCAACCAAACGACGCGCCCGCAGAAGATTGGCGCCAAAGGCATCGGTTTCCTTGGCTCCAACCCCGTACAGGGCTTTGGTGGCTTCGCTTTCCCGGGAAAGATCCACGGCTTCCGGCGCAGTCGTCTCCATGCGATAGGCAAGTTCATAGGAACGCAGCCGGGCTTCCAGTTCGGTATCCTCCGGATAACGCCCCGCATGATGCTGGTTGAGCGCCTTCAGGAGATCCAGATTGTGACGCTGCTGCGCTACATTGACCGTTTTGGGCCGATCCAGATTGAGGATGGGAGAATCCCCCGAGCGAAACGGTATTCCTTGAAACACGGCAGGAAGAAAGCCCGATGAATAATTGACGGAGCCACCCTCTAGCCCGCGCCCGCCGCTTGAGAGCACGACGTAAGTCGGCAAATCCGGATTCATGCTGCCCAGGGCATAGGTGATCCACGCCCCGAGCGAAGGACGGCCCGGCACAACATCCCCAGTATTGAGCTTGAGGATGGAAATATTGTGGGTTGCCCCGACGGTCACACTGGACTTGATGAAGGCAATATCATCGGCATGGCGCGCAAGATTGGGAAGCAGATCGGAAAACCACGCGCCGCTCTCGCCATGCTGTTTCCATGTTCGTTTGGTGGCAAGCAGGGTTCCGACCCCGCCTTGCGTACTGGTTTTGAGTCCCTTCAAAAAAGAGGTGGGAACTTCCTGTCCGGCAAGCCGGATCAGTTCCGGTTTGTAATCGAACAAATCAAGGGTGCTGGGCGCGCCGTTCATGTGCAACCAGATCACCGCCTTGGCCTTCCCCGGAAAGTGGGGATCCTTGAGCGCCAAGGGGTCGACATATTCCGCGGCATGAACAGGAGGCGCCAATCCTGGCAATGCTCCCGTCAAAAGCGCCCCGCCCAGTCCCAAGCCGGTTCTACGGAGAAAATCCCGGCGTGTCGTGTTTTGAGTCATGTTGCAATCCTTTCTGGTCAGACTACTAGGGCTGCCTGCTAAAACCAAAATAAATATAGGGCGGTCGCCCTGCTCTTTCCATGCGTTTCCCTTGCTTTTGCTGCCTTGTCCTTCTATAGTCCGAGGTTTTTCAGATGTTTCTGGTTGAAGGTTGAGCATCATGCCGAAGATTACATTGCCCGATGGTTCTATCCGTTCCTTCCCCGACCCCGTAACGGTGGCGGAAGTCGCGGCCAGCATTGGCGCGGGGCTGGCGAAGGCCGCGCTGGCGGGGAAGGTGGATGGGAAACTGGTGGATGTCGCGCATCGCATCAACGCGGACGCCGCCCTTGC
>JAISLJ010000190.1 GCA_031290955.1 Zoogloeaceae bacterium
AAGCTGAAACGTTCATGGAATCGCTACGCAAGATTCCAGAGCGCGTCATCCGCTACTTCAAAAACCCTAACATCATGTATGCTTCTATATAATCTATTTGATTGCCGGGTTAATAAACAACTCTTTATCCTGTGTACGATATCTGCGTATGCGATGGCCCTGCCCCTCGTTGTAATGCTACATATAGTCGATGTACCACCCATGGCCCGCAGCGTTGGTGTCCAGCGTGATCTTGTCGCTCGTGGTTTGGCCGATCGCCGCGCCGGAGAGGTCGGCGAAGCCGCTTAGGGAGGCTTTCGCGCCAGCGAGCAATGCTTGCAGGGAGGGAGGGAGGGAGGGAGGGAGGGAGGGAGGGAGGGAGGGCGGGAGGGAGTGGGGTACCAGTTGGCAAGGGCAAGCGTATCGACTGGATCGCCGTGTTCATCGGGAGAAAACTTGACGATTTCCCAAGTAATGCCAGGACGGCAATATGTTGGGTACATATCCACATCCGGATGGGTATATTGATCATATTTGGGATCGACCTTGATGAAAAAAATCACCCTGACCTTGAGATCATCCTTGTTGGTCAACATGAACTCGACCCGGTCATCGCCCCGAAAACCCTTGTCTGGATAATAAGGAAACAGTTGCCCTGCCTCTCCCCCGGGTATCACGGCAGGCGCTTCAACAATAGGGGCATCAAGAAAAAGCATATCAACTCCTGTAAGGTCGAGATCAAGACTGTGCATGATCTGGTCAAGCAAGGCATTTTGATCGCCAGAATGAAGCTCGGGATCAGTCAAAAATGATGTTGGGCGTTGTGTTTCTGCGGTCAGATTGCGGGGACCAGCTTCAATGGGTTGTGCGCTGCGGCGATTCAAGACAATTCCGAATTGCCCTGATCGTGATTGAGCCGACTGTGGATCATCGCCATTTCAATCAGCATGTTTGCATTGAACGCCAGTGTCTTGCCTTCATTGGAATCCATTCCCGTCGCACCAACGAACAGGGTATTTCCCAACAACGAAAGCTCGCCGTAGCGCCAGCCGCCATCCGGCGCGGTCGCCCCCAGAAACACCGGCGCATTCTGGCTGTTGAGCCCCCTTGCCGCCCGAATCAGGCGTCCATCCACGTTCCGCCGATACACAAGCAGCAGAGTCCTGGCAAGTCCTGCGAGCAGCAATTGCCCCTCCTTCGCCTGCGGACACCCTGGCCCCGAAAGGAAATGCCGGAAGCGTTTTCACGCCTCCGGCATCGGTTTGGGCAATTGGCTTTCATCGGTATCCGCGCCAGCGCAGCACGGATCAGCTTTCGGCTTCCTGCCCGACTGCTTCCGGCGCTTCCTCGATTTCGGGGCGATCCAGAAGTTCGACGTAGGCGAGCGGCGCATTGTCCCCAACGCGGAAACCACATTTGAGGATGCGCAGGTAGCCACCGGGACGCTTGGCGTAGCGCGGCCCCAGTTCGTCGAAGAGCTTCACGACGACATCACGGTCCCGCAGTCGATCAAAGGCCAGACGCCGGTTGGCGAGGCTGGGCTTCTTGCCCAGGGTAATCAATGGTTCCACGACACGGCGCAGTTCCTTGGCCTTGGGCAGCGTGGTCTTGATCGCCTCGTGCCGCAGCAGGGAAACACTCATGTTGCGCAGCATCGCCAGGCGATGGCTGGAAGTACGGTTCAGTTTTCGCAAACCTAAACGGTGACGCATGGTTCATTCCTTTCGTTGTACAGGCGTCCCTTCAAGGGAGAAATTGGGTGGATCGGGCGATCAGAGCGCGGAACGGTCAAGACCGGCGGGCGGCCAGTTCTCAAGCCGCATGCCCAGCGTCAGACCGCGATTGGCCAGCACTTCCTTGATTTCATTCAAGGATTTGCGTCCCAGATTCGGCGTCTTCAGGAGATCGTTCTCGGTACGCTGGATGAGATCGCCAATGTAGTAGATGTTCTCCGCCTTGAGGCAGTTTGCCGAGCGAACGGTCAGTTCCAAGTCATCCACCGGGCGCAGGAGTACCGGGTCGACCTGCACGGGCTTCGAGGATTCCACGGCGGGCGAGGAACCTTCCAGATCGGCGAAGACCGTCAGTTGCTCAACCAGGATGCGGGCGGCACAGCGGATGGCTTCCTCGGGCTGGATCACTCCGTTCGTCTCGATTTCGACAATCAGCTTGTCCAGATCGGTGCGCTGTTCCACGCGCGCGGATTCCACGGCGTAGGCGACACGCTTCACCGGCGAGAAAGAGGCGTCCAGCACCAGTTGCCCGATGGTCTTCGTCTCCCGCAGGTTGCGGATGTTGCCGGGAACATAGCCACGGCCCTTCTCGACCTTGAACTCCATAGCGATCTTGCCGCCCGGTTGCAGGCGCGCGATCACATGCTCGGGATTGATGACCTCCACGTCATGCGGAAGGTCGATGTCGCTCGCACGGATCACGCCCGGCCCTTCCTTCCTGAGCGTGAGCAGAACCTCGGCGCGGTTCAGGAGTTTGAACACCACGCCTTTCAGGTTCAGGAGGATATCCACCACATCCTCTTCCACGCCGTCGATGGTGGAATATTCGTGCAGGACATTCTCGATCGTCACCTCCGTCGGCGCATAGCCATCCATGGAGGAAAGCAGGATGCGACGCAGGGCGTTGCCGAGGGTATGCCCGAAGCCGCGCTCGAAGGGTTCCATGACGACCCGGGCTTCCACCGGGGAGACGTTCTGAACGTCGATGATGCGCGGTTTCAAGAGAGCATTGCTGTACATGGCTGTCCTTTATCTTGCAAGTCACCGGGAAACCCGGTTACTTCGAGTACAGTTCGATGACCAGACCTTCGTTCAGGGTCGGGGAAAGCTCGGAACGATCCGGCATGGCCTTGAAGGTACCCTTGCCTTCCTTCGTCTCCACGGCGATCCATTCGGGAAAACCGCGTGATTCCGCCGCTTCCAGCGCCGCCTTCACCCGCAGGTGGGCGCGCGCCTTCTCGGTCAGCGAAACCACATCGCCCGGACGCACGGTATAGGACGGGATATTCACCCGCTTGCCATTCACCGCCACGCCATTGTGGCGCACGATCTGGCGCGCTTCCGCGCGGGAAGCGCCAAAGCCCATGCGATAGACGACGGAATCCAGCCGGGCTTCCAGAAGGCGCAGCAGGTTTTCACCCGTCTGGCCCTTGCGGCGCTCGGCCTCCTTGAAGGTACGGCGAAACTGGCCTTCCAGCACGCCATAGACGCGCCGGATCTTCTGTTTGGCGCGCAGGTGCACACCATAGTCGGAAAGCCGCGCCCCGGATTTCAGTCCATGCTGTCCCGGCGCATGGGAGCGGCGCTCGATGGCGCATTTCTCGGAAAAGCATTTTTCGCCCTTCAGGAACAATTTCTCCCCTTCGCGGCGGCACTGGCGGCATTTGGGATCAAGATTACGAGCCATGTTCTGTTCTCCTTACATCCGGCGCTTTTTCGGCGGACGGCAACCGTTGTGCGGCACTGGCGTCACATCGGTGATGCCCGTGATCTTCATGCCCAAGGCATTCAAGGCGCGGACGGAAGATTCACGACCAGGGCCGGGACCCTTGATGCGGACTTCCAGATTCTTCACGCCGAATTCCTGCGCGGCCCGGCCCGCGACCGAAGCGGCTTCCTGCGCGGCGAACGGCGTCGATTTGCGTGAGCCGCGAAAGCCCGCGCCGCCGGACGAGGCCCAGGAAAGCGCGTTCCCCTGGCGATCGGTGATGGTAATGATGGTGTTGTTGAAGGAAGCGTGGATGTGGGCGACGCCCTCGGCCACATTCTTCTTCACTTTCTTCCGGACTTTCTGGGTGGTTTTAGCCATGTGGGAATCCCTTTATTTCTTCTTTGCGGCAATCGCCTTGCGCGGTCCCTTGCGGGTACGCGCATTGGTCCGCGTGCGCTGGCCGCGCACGGGAAGCCCCTTGCGATGACGAAGACCACGATAACAACCCAGATCCATGAGACGCTTGATGCTCATGGTCACTTCGCGACGCAAATCCCCTTCCACGGTGAATTTGCTGATTTCATCGCGCAGCTTTTCCATGTCGGCGTCCGACAGATCCTTCACTTTGACAGACCGGGTCACGCCAGCAGCGTCACAGATTTTCCGGGCGCGTGACCGACCAACGCCATAAATGGCGGTCAACGCGATCTCCGCGTGCTGGTGATTCGGAATGTTTACCCCTGCAATACGGGCCATTGATGCACTCCAATGTCAAAAATTAAACGAAACGGAAACTCTCAGCCCTGACGCTGCTTGTGACGCGGATCCTTGCAAATGATCCGGACCACGCCCTTGCGGCGAATCACCTTGCAATTGCGACAAATGCGCTTTACGGAAGGCAAGACTTTCATGTTGACGACTCCTCGAATGGAAGGATGAGGAAGCAGCCGTGTTCCCCTTCCCTCCGGGTTATGCGTAGAGAATGTTGCAAACGGAAGAAATTCATCATTGATTCCTTCCTACTTGGTCCGGAAAACGATCCGGGCCTTGGTCAAATCATAGGGTGTGAGCTGCACCGTCACCTTGTCGCCGGGAAGGATGCGGATATAGTGCAGTCGCATCTTGCCGGAAATGAAGGCATGCACCACATGCCCGTTTTCCAGCTTGACCTTGAAGGTCGCGTTGGGGAGGTTTTCCAGCACCTCGCCCTGCATCTCGATCAAGTCTTCCTTCGCCATATCCTAGTAGCGCCCCTTGAAATTCGCCTTGCGCAGAAGGCTTTCATACTGGTGCGACATCAGATAAGCCTGTACCTGCTGCATGAAATCCATTGTGACCACGACAATGATGAGCAACGAGGTGCCGCCGAAATAAAAGGGCACGTTCCACCACAGGCGCAGGAATTCCGGCAGGAGGCAGACGAGCGTGATATAGATGGCGCCCATCAGGGTAAGGCGCATCAAAATCTTGTCCAGATAACGCGCCGTCTGCTCGCCGGGGCGGATGCCGGGGACGAAGGCGCCGCTCTTCTTCAGACTGTCCGCCGTCTCGCGTGGATTGAAGACCAGCGCTGTGTAGAAGAAGCAGAAAAAGACGATTGCGGAAGCATAGAGCAGCAGATAGACCGGTTGACCGGGCGAGAGCGCCGAAGTGATTTCCCGCAGCCAGACCGAGGAATGATCCGGCCCCACCCAACCCGTCGCCGTCGCCGGGAAGAGAATCACGGCGGAAGCGAAGATCGGCGGAATCACCCCGGACATGTTGAGTTTCAGGGGCAGGTAGTTGGAGCGCGGCGCGCCGCCGCCATGCAGGCCGCCCATCATCTGGTGCTTGGCGTAATTGAGGAGCACCCGGCGCTGCCCGCGTTCCACGAACACGACAAAGGCCGTCACCACCACCACCAGGATGCAGATGAAGATCGTCACCAAGGGATGCATGCTGCCGGTGCTCGTCAGGTCAAAGAGACCGCCGATCGCGCCGGGCAAGCCGGCCACGATCCCGGCGAAGATGATGAGGGAAATGCCGTTCCCCAACCCTCGTTCGGTAATCTGTTCGCCCAGCCACATGAGGAACATGGTGCCCGTCACCAGCGTGATGATCGTCAGGAAGCGAAACGAAAATCCCGGCGCATAGACCAGCCCCTGTTGCGATTCCAGCAACATGGCAATGCCCAGCGACTGCACCGTGCCCAGGAGCAAGGTGCCATAGCGGGTGTATTGGGTGATCTTCCGGCGCCCGGACTCGCCTTCCTTCTTCAGGGCTTCAAGCTGCGGCACGGCGTAGGTCATCATCTGCATGATGATGGAAGCCGTAATGTAGGGCATGATCCCCAGGGCAAAGATGGAAAGACGACTGATGGCCCCGCCCGAGAACATGTTCAGCATGCCCAGAATGCCGCCTTCCTGTGACTGGAAGAGTTGGGCAAGGGCATCCGGATTGATGCCGGGCACAGGGATGTGCGCGCCAATGCGATAGACAATCAGCGCGCCCAAGAGGAACAAGAGGCGGCTCTGCAAGTCGCCAAACTTGTTTTTCGCCTTGTCGGAAGGACGGGAATTCGCCAAGATGCTTTTCCTCGCCGTCCTCAGGCTTCCGTGGCGACGGCAAGGTCAATGACGCTGCCGCCCGCCGCCTCGATCGCCGCCTTCGCGCCGCGCGTGGCTCCCACGCCCTTCAGCGTCACCTTGCGGGTGATTTCGCCGGAAAGGATCACCTTGGCGGAAAGAATGTCATTCGCCACCAGCCCCGCCTGTTTCAGGACGAGCAAATCCACTTCGTCCACGGAAAGGGCATTCAGTTCGGAAAGACGCACTTCCACATTGCGAGCCTGGGCGCGGGAAAAGAAACCGCGCTTGGGCAACCGCCGATAAATGGGCATCTGTCCGCCTTCAAAGCCGACCTTGTGGAAACCGCCCGCGCGGGATTTCTGGCCCTTGTGACCACGCCCCCCTGTCTTGCCCAAGCCGGAGCCAATGCCGCGCCCGACGCGCTTTCCCGCGTGCTTTGCGCCTGCGGCAGGTTTGATGGTATTGAGTCGCATCGGATCAGCCCTCGTATTTCAGGAGATAGGCAACCTTGCGGATCATGCCGCGAACCGCGGGTGTATCCTCCAGCGCCACGGTGTGGTGGATTCGCTTGAGACCTAGGCCGCGCACGGTGGCGCGGTGCGAGCCTTTCGTTCCGATGACGCTTCTCACGAGCGTCACCTTGAGTGTTTTTTCCGCCATCTTCATTGCCCCAGAATTTCTTCGACGCGCTTGCCACGCTTGGCCGCGATTTCCGCTGGCGTATTCACGCGGGAAAGACCATCCAGCGTGGCGCGCACGATGTTGTACGGATTCGTGGAGCCATGCGCCTTGGCCACCACGTTGGTGATGCCCACCACCTCGAAGACCGCGCGCATGGCGCCGCCCGCGATGATGCCCGTGCCGTCCGGCGCAGGCTGGATCATGACGTTGGTCGCGCCGTGGCGGCCCATCACGGTGTGATGCACGGTGCCATTCTTGAGATTGACGCGAAACATCTTGCGCCGCGCTTCCTCAAAGCCTTTTTGCACTGCCACCGGCACTTCGCGGGATTTCCCCTTGCCCATGCCGACGCCGCCATCGCCGTCGCCCACCACGGTGAGCGCCGCGAAGCCCAGAATGCGCCCGCCCTTCACCACCTTGGTGACGCGGTTGACCGAGACCATTTTTTCACGCAGGCCGTCGTCGCGTTCCTCGGACTGTTGCGGTTTCCTGCTGTTCGGCTTGCTGTTCGATTTCGCCATTTTTCCTGCCATCCTCAGAATTTGAGACCGTTCTCACGCGCCGCCTCGGCCAGCGCCCGGACACGACCATGATACTGGAAACCGGAACGATCAAAAGCCACGCTCTCGACCCCGGCGGCCTTGGCCCGTTCGGCGATCAGCCGACCGATGGCGGAGGCCGCCGCCGTGTTGCCGCCATTGGGCTGTGCCTTGCGCACATCCGCTTCCAGCGTGGAGGCGGAGGCCAGCACCTTGCCGCCACTGGCGTCGATCACTTGGGCGTAGATATGGGAATTCGTGCGATTCACGCACAGGCGCACAGCCTTCAATTCCGCGATCTTGGCCCGCGCTCTGCGGGCGCGGCGCAAACGCGCCAGTTTCTTGTCAAGCATATGTCACCTTATTTCTTTTTGGTTTCCTTGAGGACAACCACTTCATCAGCATAGCGCACACCCTTGCCCTTGTAGGGTTCCGGTGCGCGATAGGCGCGCACTTCGGCGGCGACCTGGCCGACTTTCTGTTTGTCCACGCCCTTGATGACGATCTCGGTTTGCGAAGGTGTTTCCACCTTCACCCCCGTCGGCATCCGGTGCTCGACCGGGTGGGAAAAGCCCAGCGTGAGATTGACTACATCACCCTGCGCCTGGGCGCGATAGCCGACGCCGATCAAGGTCAGCCGTTTCTCGAAGCCCTTGGAGACACCCTGCACCATGTTGTTCAGGTTGGCGCGCACCGTGCCCCACAGGGCGGAAGCGTTCGCCGCCCCCGCCACGCTGGCGCAGACGATGGCGCTGCCTTCAACCTTCACATTCACAGCGGGATTCACCAGTGTCTTCAGGCTCCCCAAAGGACCCTTGACGACGATTTCCTCCGCGCCCACGTTCACTTCCACGCCTGCGGGCAGGGTGATTGGATTCTTGCCTACTCGGGACATTTCTTCTCCCCCCTTACGCCACGATGCAGAGCACTTCGCCGCCGACGTTGTCGGCGCGTGCCTTGCGGTCTGTCATCACGCCCTTCGGCGTCGACACGATGGCAATCCCCAGGCCGTTCATCACGCGGGGAATGTCGCCCGCACCCCGGTAAATCCGGAGACCTGGGCGCGAAACCCGCTCAATGCGCTCGATGACCGGTCGCCCGGCATGATACTTGAGGGCGATTTCCAGCGTTGCCTTGTTGTTTTCAGTGGTCTTCACCACATAATCCCCGACGTAGCCCTCGTCCTTCAGCACGGCGGCAATTGCCGCCTTCAGCTTGGAGGCGGGCATCGTCACTGCGGATTTCTCCGCCATCTGGGCGTTGCGTATGCGAGTCAGCATATCCGCGATTGGATCGCTCATGGCCATATTTGTTTCTCCTCGGGCTTACCAGCTTGCCTTGACGACGCCGGGAATCTGGCCCTCGAAGGCCAGTTCGCGGATCTTGTTGCGGCACATGCCGAACTTGCGGAACACGCCGCGCGGACGCCCGGTAAGCTGGCAGCGGTTGCGCAGCCGGGAAGGGTTCGCGTTGCGGGGAAGCCGTTGCAACCGCAGGCGGGCGGAATAGCGTTCGGTATCCGAGAGACTTGTATCCTGAATGATCGCCAGGAGCGCGGCGCGTTTCTTCGCGTATTGCGCCACCAGGGCGCGACGTTTTTCTTCACGGTTGATGAGGGCAAGTTTCGCCATGTCGTCCTCAATTCTTGAAAGGGAATTTGAAGGCGCCGAGGAGCGCCTTCGCTTCCTCGTCGGTCTTCGCGGTCGTGCTGATGCTGATGTTCATCCCGCGCAAGGCATCCACCTTGTCATACTCGATTTCCGGGAAGACAATCTGCTCCTTCACACCCATGTTGTAGTTGCCGCGACCATCAAACCCCTTGCCCGCCACACCGCGGAAGTCACGCACACGCGGCAGGGCAATATTGATGAGGCGATCCAGAAATTCATACATGCGCGGTCCGCGCAGCGTTACCATGCAGCCGATCGGGTAGCCATCGCGAATCTTGAAACCGGCGATGGATTTCTTTGCCTTCGTCACCACCGGCTTTTGTCCGGCGATCCGGCGCATGTCGCCCACGGCGTTTTCCAGCACCTTCTTGTCCGCGACCGCCTCGCCCACACCCATGTTGAGCGTGACCTTGGTGATGCGCGGCACTTCCATAACGGATTTGTAGCCGAAGCGCCGTTGCAACTCCGGGGCCACATCCTTCCTGTATTGTTCCTGCAAACGCGCCATGCTTTACACCTTCACCAGTTCGCCATTCGATTTGAAAACGCGGCGGCGCACGAGCTTCTTGCGACCGTCCTCAACCTCTTCCACCTGGATGCGGATCTTGTCCGCCTTGCCGGTTGCCGGATTGAAGATCGCCACATTGGAAATGTGAATGGGCAGCGCCTTGTCAATGATGCCCCCGGCAATGCCCCGCGTGGGATTGGGCTTCACATGCTTCCTGGCCACATTCACGCCCTCAACGATCACATGCTCGGCATCAATACGCGCCGTCACGGTGCCGCGCCTGTCCTTGTTCTTTCCGGCGATGACGATCACCTCGTCACCCTTGCGAATCTTTTCCATGAGGAGTCTCCTTACAACACTTCCGGCGCGAGCGACACGATCTTCATGTAGCGCTCGGTACGCAACTCGCGCGTTACCGGCCCGAAGATGCGGGTGCCGATCGGCTCCAGCTTGTTGTTCAAGAGCACTGCGGCGTTGTTGTCGAACTTCACCAGGGAGCCGTCCGGACGACGCACTCCCTTGGCGGTACGCACCACCACGGCGCTATAGATATCGCCCTTCTTGACGCGCCCACGCGGGGCGGCATCCTTGACGCTCACCTTGATGACATCGCCGATGCCCGCATAGCGCCGCTTGGAGCCGCCGAGCACCTTGATACACATCACTGAACGCGCGCCGGTATTGTCGGCCACATCCAGAACCGTCTGCATTTGAATCATTTGTAGTCAAACTCCAACTTATTCCGCTGGGCGGATAGTCTTGGACCCCGTCAGGGAGAACCCCGCAACCTAGGAACACCAACCCGCAGCAGAAAGGTCACGGAAACAAGGCTGCGGATTCTAGCAGGCTATTTTTCCTTGCGCAAGGGTTTTTGGGAAATATTTTCGTCCCGTACCACAACGCCTACTGGAATGAAGCCGGGGGATGAGGCGTTCCAAGGATGGAAAGGGTGTATGGATTGCCGTGTCGCTACGCTCCTCGCAATGACGACAGCGCCGCCCAAAGCGCCGTCCAGGTGTTGAGCAGCTAAAAAGCATGCAGGAATAGAGCAGCAGGCGGAGACACAGAAAAACCACCCTTTACCTGCCGCCCCACCTTTGGAATCATCCGCAATGGCGAGGCAAGCGCCAGCGGAAATATCGCAAACCGCCAAATCCTCGGTATTGCGAGGGCCGCAGGCCCGTGGCAATCCATACGGCGCGTGGATTGCTTCGCTTCGCTCGCAGTGACGAGGATTTTAATCAGAAGTTCCCCAGAAAAGCCGCCCGGCTTCCTGGAAAACACGCGGCGCACTTGACGCCGCAACGATTGCGCCCCATGCTGCGAGCTTTTTGGGAAGCATGCACAGCACATGGACGATCCAAAGGCGCACCCAGCCGCCCGCTTTTCTCCGGCGCTCCTGGCGCTGTTGCTGGCCGTGGCCTTGTTCTGGGGCCTGAACTGGCCGGTGATGAAGATTGCGGTGCAAGAAATCCCGCCGTTCGGGTTTCGCGGCTTCTCCTTGCTCCTGGGGGGATTGGGGCTGCTCGGCATTGCCCGCGCCCGCAGCCCGCACTATTTGCCGCCCCAAGGGAAATGGCGCGTCCTGGGCTGGATTTCGCTCGTCAACATCAGCGCCTGGAACGCCTTCAGCATCTACGCCATCACGCTCCTGCCTTCCGGACGGGCGGCGCTCCTGGGATACACCATGCCCGTGTGGAGCCTGCTCCTCTCCGTCCTGTGGCTGCGCGAAACCCTCACCCGGCGCGGCATAGCCGGGCTGGCCCTGGGGGCGCTGGGCATCTTTTTCATGTTGGGGGCGGAGATCGTCGCGCTTTCGGGCGCGCCGCTGGGCGTCGTCCTGATGCTGGTGGCCGCCTTCAGTTGGGCGCTGGGCATTGTCTCCATCAAGCGCTTTCCCATCGCCATGTCCTCGATCGCCTTTTCCGGCTGGATGATGGTCCTGGGCGGCTTGCCCGTCGCGCTCCTCTCCTTGCTGCTGGAATGGTCGCGCTGGCGTCTGCCGGGCTTCTGGCCTGCGGCGGGATTCTTCTACAACGTGTTCGTGACCGTGATGTTCTGCTACTGGGCCTGGAACTACATCGTCCTGCGCCTGCCGGTGGCGGTCTCGTCGCTCTCTTCGCTGCTCGTGCCGCTGATCGGCGTCCTGGGCGGCATGCTGCTGCTCGGGGAAAAACCGGGATGGGGCGAAGCCCTGGGAACGCTCTGCATCCTCGGCGCGGTGGCAACGGTGGCCTTCGGGCGGCGCTAGCGCGGGCGGACAGTTTCACACTCGCTTCACACAGGCTTCATCCTGGCTTTCCCGGCAATTCACATGGCGCGTCTATCCTTCTTCCTGCCCTGAAACAACCGGAGAAGGAAATGAAAGATTCATCCGTACAACCCGGCCGCCTGATCCAGGCCCTGCAAACGATCCGGGCGCTGGCACGGCGCTGGCCCTTTCCTGCCCTCACGCGCCTTGCGCTCGCCTGGATACCGCTTGCCCTCTGCTTTTTCCTGCTGCAATACTTCAAGCAGCCGCTCCTCTATATCTGGCGTCCCGTGGAAACTCCGCTGTTGCTCTTGGCGGCGGTGCTCGGCGTCTGGCTTGCCCGGCGGACGCGGCGCACGGAAGCCCGGCGCTGGCGACGCTGGGAAGCGAGCCTGCGCCTTGGACTCTGGCTTATGGTCGGCGGCTTCGTCCTGGGCGGGGAAGCCTGGTTTCTCTGGCAAAAGCACACGGTGCTCGCGGGCAGCGTCGCGTTGGAGCGCATGGGACAGCATTTCGTCGTCGGCTTTCGCGATTTCGAGGAAGTGCGGCCACTGGCCGAGCGCGGCCTGATCGGCGGCATCTATCTGGGCAAGCGCAATCTGCGCGGTGAGAGTGTCGCCGGGCTGCGCGCGAAAATCGACGCGCTCCAGGCGCTGCGCCGCAAGGCCAACCTGCCGCCGCTCTTCGTGATGGCCGACCAGGAAGGCGGCATCGTCTCCCACCTTTCGCCGCTGGTCGAAGCCCAGCCTGCCCTCGCCACGCTCGTCTCGGACGGCGGCCCGGAAACACTGGAAGAACGCGCCCACGCCTACGGCCAGCGCCAAGGGGCCGCTCTCGCGGCACTGGGCGTCAATATGAACCTCGCCCCGGTAGTCGACCTGAAACCGGCGCAAGACCGCGACTGGCGCGACCGGCACACACGGATCGACCGCCGCGCCATCGCCGCCGACCCGCGCATCGTGGAACGTGTGGCCTCGGCCTATGGTCGGGGACTCGCGGCGCATGGCATCCTGCCGACGGTCAAGCATTTTCCTGGCCTGCGCGCGGTACGGGCGGATACGCACCTCGTCCCCGCAACTCTTGCGCTTTCGCCAGAGGAACAACAAGAAGATTGGCTGCCCTTCCGCGAAGTCACCGCCCGCACGGGCGCGGCGATGATGCTGGCGCACGTGCGCCTGCCGGAGATCGACCCGGAGCGCCCGGCCTCCCTTTCCCGCGTGCTGGTGCAAGAGGTGCTGCGCAGCAAAAAGAAGGGCGGTTGGAATTATCAGGGACTGCTCATCACCGACGATCTCAACATGGGCGCGGTCTACGCCGATGGCATCGGCCTTGCCGCCACCCGCGCCCTTGATGCCGGCGTGGATTTGATCCTGATTTCCTACGACCCGGACCAATATTATCCAGCGCTCTGCCAAGCCGCAAAAAGCTGGCGACAAAACCAAATCGGCATCCTCCGCGAAGCCGAAAGCGCCCAACGTGTCCTGCAAACGGCAATGGCCCTTCGGACGGAAAAACCTTTATAAGAAGCCGTTCAAAGTCTTCGCAACAGCAGAGCGAGAAAGGCAAAGAGGACGAACTGCAAGCTGGAATTGAGCTTGCGGTTTTTCAAAGAAACTTTGAACAGCTTCTCAGTTCTTTTCCTCCCGGAGATAACGGGCAAGGAAAAATGCCTGGATCAGGACGAAGAGAAAGAGGATTGCCGTGCAGCCGTACACCTTGAAGCGCACCCAAACGACATTGGAACAGGTATAGGCCACATAGAGATTGAGTACGCCCATCAGGACGAAGAAAACGCCCCAGACCTGGGCCAGTCGCGCCCAGATGTGGTCGGGCAGGCGCAAGTCCTGCATCTGTTCTTCGAGCAGGAGGCGCAGGGCGTTCTTCCGAAGACAGGCGGCGATGGCAAGGCCCGCCGCCATTGTCCAGTAGAAGATTGTCAGTTTCCACTTGATGAAGATTGCGTCATGCAGCGCCAGAGTCATGCCGCCGAAAACCAGGACGAGGAGCAACGCGATCCAGTCCATTTTTTCCAGTCGCCGCTGGCGGAGGAAGACCACGCTCATCACGATGACTGTCGCTGCCATGAGGATCAGCGTGGCGACGAGAATGGGCGCATCCTTGGGCGCGATTACGCCAAAAAGCGGGGCGATCCAGGCGGAGGCGGCCTCTTGGTGCCGGTTGGCGGTTTCAAAGGAAACCAGAAAGAGAATGGCGGGCAGCAGGAGTTTCATGCGAAATCGGAATGGCAAGAAGTAGAGGCCGGATTATGTGGCATCCGGCAGGCGTTGTCCAACCGCCAGGGCAATCGCATTTTGCTTGGCCTCGTCCAGATAGTTATGGCGCGGACGGGTGGCGCGGGCGCAAGCGGAAAACGAGGCCCGGAGAACAGCAAAGCCTGCTCCTGGCGCTGATCGCCGGGATTTCGCTCGTCGTGGGCGGCATTGGCGTGATGAACATCATGCTGATGGCGGTGAAGGAACGCACCCGCGAGATCGGCATCCGCATGGCGACCGGGGCGCGGCAACGGGACATCCAGCGGCAGTTCTTGACCGAAGCGGTGATGGTCTCGCTGGCGGTGGCGCCTTTTTCCAAGGCGCACCACGAGGCCATGCACGAATTCTTCCAGCGCTTGCTGGATTCCGGTTCGCCGCTGGCGTCCGTGCTCACGCGCGCGTTCTCGACGGAGCACATGAAGCGCGAACTCATGCGCCGCTTCAAGAAAGACGCGAACGCAGCGAAGATCGAGAAGAGCCTGGACGACATCTCCGAGCGCATTGCCTACGGCTTCCAGCTTTGGGCCGCGGGCAGGGACATCTTCGGCCCGCAGACGCTCTCGGTCTTCGAGCGGGTGAAGTCGTTCCTGCAAAAGATCCTCGGCATGTTGAACGGACAAGAGCGCACCGCGGCGATTTTCCGGGCCTTCGGCGACGGGAACCTGGCAACCGCCGACGCGGTGGCGACCATGATCCGCGAGCAGCCGGAATTGGTGGGCAAGTACTCGAAGAACGTGGAGCGCTCGCTTGCAACGATGTGGCGCGCATACCGGGAACTGTTCTACACGGCGCAGAACACGCTCACGGACTCGAAGATTCCGGAAATCCGGGCGCTGGGTCTCCTGTTCTCCAAGCCGACCGGCGTTGCGACCTCTGCCGACCTGCCCGAGAGCTTCCTGGACGCGAAGACGCGCAAGACCAACGAGTTCTACAGCCGGTTCTATGCCGTGTTCCACGACGTGACGCCAGAGGAATCCGACGCCGCGGCCACGGCCTGGCGCGCCGGAGACCGGAACAACAGGATCGTGCGCGCCATGCGGGACATCATGGCGCAACTGTACCGGTACACGAACGCGGCCACCGGGCGCAACCAGGACGTGAACAACCCGCGCTTCCCGCGCGTGTGGGACGCGGATATGGTCCGCGACCGGCAGCGCGAGTTTGCCCGGAAGGTTCGGGACGCCTACAAGGCCGCCACCGCGCACGAGATGCCAGAGACCGAGTCCGAAGAACTCACGCGCATCCTGATCTTCAACCCGGCGGCGGAGCAGTTCGACCTCTCCGATATCCGCCGCGCCCTGCCGCCGACCACGGAAAAACGCCCGGGCGACCCGCTCTGGTTCCTGAAGTCCGAAGACTTCCAGGAGTTCATCGAGCCGACGCTGGAGGGCACGATGACGGCCAACATCTCCGCCGCCGTGCGCGTGGCCGAGTACGCCAGGCGCTTCGGCGCCACGGGCGACAAGCTCATGGAGACGCTGCACAAGGGCATTGCCCGGGTCGTTGGCGAAGAAGACTGGAGCCGCGCCCGGAAGAAAGCGGTTGCGCGGCTGGTGGCGCTGAAAAAGAGCCTGGAAGCCAGGCACACGCCCCAGGGCGTGCGCGACGCGCTCCGCGCCGAGGGTTATGTGAACGGCGAGCCGACGGCGCGCATGATCGCGCACACGCTCACCGGCGAAGCGCGCGCGAAGTACGAAGACTTCGCGCCGGAACTGAACCGCATCTACCGGGCCATCGGCGCGATGGACGGAACCCTGGGCGCGAACATCGACCCGACCTTGCGCCAGATGCAGGCCGGGATGCTGGTGTACGAGAACTGGCGGCTCATGCTCACGTCGATTTTTTCGCAGTTCATCGACCCGCTGGGCGTACTGGTGCGCGGCGGCACGCTGAAGGACGCCTACAGAACGCTGGAAGAGGCGTGGCGCTCGGCCTACGCTGCCTGGGAAGGGGAGCCCCGGCGCGACGCGTTCGCCCAACTGGCCGCCCGGATCGGCGCCGCAGCCCCCATCGCCGCGTTGCAGGGGCAAAGCGACGCCTGGACGGGCGGCATCCTGGGCAAGGACGCCAAGCGCTGGAACGACCGGCTCTTCCGCATAAACGGCGTGGAAGGCTTTGCGCAAGGCACCCGGATCGGCGCCACAATGGCGGCAATCGAGTTCCTGAAGCACCACAGAACACTGCCCGGCAAGCACAGCGAACGCTGGCTTCTCGAACTGGGGCTCGCGCCCGAGGATATCGTGCTGGTGGACGGGGAACTGGACTACGGCGACGAGAAAATCAGGCAGGCGATTTTCCGCTGGGTGGAAGGCGCCGTACTGCGGCCCAATGCCGGGATGCGCCCCTCCTGGGCGTCGGACCCGCACTGGGCGCTGATTTTCCACTTCAAGCAATTCACCTATGCGGTGCAGAAAGTCCTGCTGGAGCGCGTTCTGCACGAAGCGCGCAGCGGCAACTACACGCCCGGCCTGATGATGATGCTGACCTTTGTGCCCACGATGATGGCGGCAGGCTCCCTGCGCAGCCTGGTCACCAACGTCGGCGACTACCCGGCGTACCGGGAGTCGTGGGGCGGCGACGAATACCTGTGGGACGGCGTGCAGCGCGCCGGGCTGCTCGGTACTGCGCAACTGGGCGTGGATGTTGCGACCTACGGCCCGGTTGAACTGCTCGGCCCCACCGCCGGGCACGCCGCGGAGATCGCAGACGGCGTCTCCAGCGCCAAGGACGCGGCCAAGGCGCTGGTCAGTTCGCTGCCGGGCGGCTCGGCGCTGAAACAGGCTATCTGGTAAGCTACACGGGATTCATTCGAGAAAACATGAACACACCCATTTCCCCCACCAAGGCATCCGACAAGCGCATCGTGAACGGTCGCGGCGACATCAACCAGCTTGCGCCCTTCAAGTATCCCTGGGCCTGGGAATTCTTCCTCACGGCCAACCGCAACCACTGGGCGCCGACCGAGATCAACATGGCTTCCGACGTGCAGGACTATCACCGCCGTCTCACCCCGGCGGAGCGGCACATGTTCGAGAACGTGCTCGCCTACCTCACGACCTCGGACATCCTTGCCATGCGCAATGTCGGGCTTGCGGTGATGGAGAAGATGACCGCGCCGGAGTT
>JAISLJ010000191.1 GCA_031290955.1 Zoogloeaceae bacterium
TGCTTGCGCGCCGCGCTTTTCCCCTTGCGCAGCAACGATTCCAGCATTTCCTTCTCTTCTTCCGTCAAACTCACTCGGTATTTGATCGCTGGCATGTCCGTCTCCTTTGAAGGCAACCTCTCCTCCACAAGCTCTTTCCATGCCATCTATTGCTTCAATTCAGATCGACTGACTACTAGTAGCCAGTCACACTGGAAAGCAAGGACTCAATGGACAAGTTTTTAGCGAAAAATCACGCCAACGATTGTGTCAAATCCAAGGTGACTGGCTACTAGCTGTCGCGTTTCGTCCATTTTTCTGCAACGGACAATTGTCGGAGGGTAACGGTGCAGGGGAATCGCCGCGCTCCGAAGCGGGCGAGAGTGAGGATATAGGCGCGTTCGCGCCAAATGGTGGAGTGGATTGCCACGGGCCTTCGGCCCTCGCAATGACGAGGGTTTGGGGGTTGGGCGCGTTGCTGTGGGCGGGTGTTTCGCCATTGCGATCACGCTTCACCTTGTCATTGCGAGGAGCGGAGCGGCGCGGAAATACATATCCAAGCCGTAACTCATTGATTTAACAGGTTGCCCAAAAACCAATCCTGTTATTGTACAATGTGAAGATATTCTGAAAGGGCTGTAAAAGATGAGGACAAGAGACACAATACAAGGGACCGATGTTCAGTTACCGGACGCTGGAAGAGAGGATTCCTGCGAACCATCCGCTGAGGGAACTCCGCAAGCTGGTAGATGGGATACTGGCGTCAATGGAGGCGACCTTCAGGCAAGCGTATTCCCACACCGGACGTCCCGGCATTCCGGCGGAGCGGCTGTTGCGCGCCAGCCTGTTGCAGGTTTTGTTTTCCATCCGTTCCGAGCGGCAGTTGGTGCAGCAGATCGAATACAACCTGTTGTACCGCTGGTTTGTTGGTCTGTCGATGGACGATGCGGTATGGGCGGCGACGAGTTTTGGGGAGAATCGGGAGCGGCTGTTTTCGGAGGCGGTGATGCGGGAATTTTTTGGCAAGGTGCTGGCCCAGGCGAAGTGGAAGAAACTGGCCTCAAGCGATCATTTCACAGTGGATGGCACGTTGATTGAGGCGTGGGCGTCGATGAAGAGCTTTGTGCCCAGGGATGGCAGCGGCAAGCTGCCGGAGGACGGCGGGAAGAATCCGTGCGTGGATTTCAAGGGCGAGAAACGCAGCAACGACACGCATGCCTCGACGACAGACCCGGAGGCGCGGCTCTACAAGAAAAGCGCGGGCGACAAATCCCGGCTTTGCTACATGGGGCACGCGCTCATGGAAAATCGCAATGGTTTGGTTGTTAATGCTGAAGTCACACAGGCGAGCGGCACGGCGGAACGGGAAGCTGCCCTGCGTGAAAGGTTTTGTGCAATCGTTGCGCAAGGAAAAAATGACGCCGCACGTGGCGGGCGAAGCGGGTTGGCTCCGCCATCACTGGACGCACGACCCGACACGCCGGTTATGCGATGAGTTTGAAGAAACGCAAGCGGGTTGAGGAAATTTTTGGCTGGTCGAAGACGGTAGGTGGTTTGCGCAAGACACGCTTCATTGGTTTGGCGAAGGTTTGTTCGCAGACGATTTTCACCTTTGCCTGTTATAAACCTGACGCGGATGGCGACGCTGCTGGGCTGGCGTTTGTCATCTGCATAGGGCGAAATCCGCCCACAGGACGCCGAAAGGCGTCCAAAACCCTGAAAGGGGACGAAAAACAGGCTGAAATTCGCCTTTCAGGCACGACAAGGGCGTAAAGGCGGAAAAGGAAAAATTTTCATCGAATACGATGAAAACCGAAAGGGTAGCAGAGTTTTTGGGTAGCCTGCTAAGTGTTATTGGCATCGGGTTTGTTGGTACGTGTATTGTGGGCATGGCATGTGCCAGCACCTGTACCAACAAAATTCATTGGACGCCATCGCACAAGAAAAAAGCCGTAACCCCTGCTATTTCTGGGAGTTACGGCCTCTATCGGACTGCTTGGGATGATTGTTTGGTCCCCTCGACAGGAATCGAACCTGTATCTGGCGCTTAGGAGGCACCCGTTCTATCCATTGAACTACGAGGAGACGGAAAAGGTGCGAAAGCGTATCACAAAGCGGCCCGAATGTCAGATCAAAATGCCGGGGGATGCCAAGGAACGGGGGGGGAGATGCCAGGTGGCAAGGACAGAGGCTCCGGCGTCGCGGGAGTGTCACATCCCGGACGATTCGATCCAATTTTCACGCTGGCGCTGTTTTTTGCGCGTGAAGTGTTACGGGAAGTGATAGATTCTCAAAAATCCAGGAAAGGAGAAGAAGATGAAACTTCGTCTGCATAAGAATGCCCGGACAACGCCTGCGGTGCGCGCAGAGATTGCCGCGAGCACAGAAGGAGAAGCGCATGGCGCGCATTGAATGAACGGGCCGCCATGTTCGTATCGCCTCTGGATGTTGTATGGCGATGCGCGACAAGGTACGCGCCCTCGTTCTTGCAACCACGCCCAAACCTTCGTCATTGCGAGCGAAGCGCGGCAATCCACACAGGGTTATGCTCCTGTAGCGTTTTGAGCAGCTGCCAGAACCCATTGTGATGACGTTGGTTTTCTGCCTGCATCTCTTCCTTCCTTGATCCTGACATTCGTCCCCAATCCGTGTACCCTTCGTGGTTTGTCGGGTGGTTTTCCGGCGTCTTTTGTGAGGGTTGTCATGTCTGTTGCGGTTCATTTTCCTGTTACCCGTATGCGCCGGATGCGGCGTGATGATTTTTCCCGCCGTCTGATGCGGGAATCAACATTGTGTGCGGACGATTTCATCTATCCCGTCTTTGTGCTGGAGGGAAACCAGCGGGAGGAGGCGGTGCCTTCCATGCCCGGTGTGGCGCGCCAGAGCATCGACCGGCTCCTGAAAACAGCGGAGCGCGTCGTGACGCTGGGCATTCCGGCGCTGGCCCTGTTTCCGGTCATCGAGGCCGGGAAAAAATCGCCGGGCGCGGAGGAAGCCTGGAATCCGGAAGGGCTGGCGCCCCGCGCGGTGCAGGCGCTGAAGGCGGCGTTTCCCGAATTGGGCGTAATCACCGATGTGGCGCTTGACCCTTACACCAGCCACGGTCAGGATGGCCTGATTGATCCCGATGATCCAAGAGGCTACGTGCAAAACGACGAAACCCTGGCGGCGCTTGCCCGGCAGGCGCGTTGCCATGCCGAAGCCGGGGCCGATGTGGTTGCGCCATCGGACATGATGGATGGTCGCGTGGCGCGGATTCGCGCCGAACTGGATGGCGCGGGCTTGATCCACACGCGCATCCTCGCCTATTCCGCCAAGTACGCCTCCGCTTTCTACGGCCCCTTCCGCGACGCGGTCGGCTCGGCGGCCAACCTGGGCAAGGGCGGCAAGGAAACCTACCAGATGGACCCTGCCAACGGCAACGAAGCCCTGCGCGAAGTCGCGCTTGATCTTGCGGAAGGGGCGGACATGGTGATGGTCAAGCCCGGCCTGCCGTATCTCGACATCGTGCGGCGTGTGAAGGAGGAATTCGGCGTTCCCACCTATGCCTATCAGGTGAGCGGCGAATACGCGATGCTGAAGGCCGCTGCGCAAAACGGCTGGCTCTCCGAACGCGCTTCGGTGCTGGAAAGCCTGTTGGGATTCAAGCGTGCCGGTGCGGATGGCATCCTCACCTATTTCGCGCTTGATGCCGCAGGCTGGCTGAAAGAATAAGGGAAAGACACAGAAAAAAGATGCGCCCGTTTGTAACGGGCGCATCGTCCATGAGCATGAAATGCGTTCCGGCGAACCGGGGTGGGCGCTCCTCAGGCCGGTTTCTTGCCAGCGGGCTTGTGTGCCCTGCCGGGCGCGGGTTTCTTGGGCGCGGGCGCGGCGGCGGCTTCGGCAGCAGCGGCTTCGGCCTCTGCGGCGGCGGCAGCTTCGGCCTCCGCAGCGGCGGCTTCGGCGCTTTGTTTCAATTGCTCCTGGACTTGCTGCATCACGTTCCACGGCCACAGGGCCGCATTTTGCAGGGTTTCGCCTACGGTCGGATTTTCCTCCTCAGGCGCGGCGGGTGCTTCCACCGCCTTGCCGATGGATTGCACCGCCGTCAGCGTTGCGTTCTGCACTTCCAGCCCCTGAATGGTCATCTGCAACATGGAAAGATTCATGCGCAGCCAACCTTCCACGGCTTTCAAATCAGTGATGCGTTTGGAAAGCTCCAGGGTATCGAACGTGGGCGTCATCATGCCGGGCAGGGAAAAACCCATGCCGCCCCACATCTGGCGAACGAATTCCATGGGATCTTGCGCTTGGTCGTTGATTGTCATTGCGGTCTCCTCCTTGAAAAATGCAAGCGTATCGTTATATTACCCGAATTACCCGGAAACAGGCGCGAAAACACGGATTGATACGGCAACCCGATGCGGAATGCGGTACACGTAGAGGGTGTCGATCGTATCTTCTCCCCGGCCCGCGAGCATGTCCGGCATCCTGCCGGGAATGGGGAAGGCCTTGCTGATGAAGAGGCTTCCGGGCGTCATCTCGCGGCAGGCTTTTTCCCAGAGCGCCTGCATGGGCGCTGGGGAAAGAAAACAATAGACCGCCTGATAGCCATCCAGGGAATGCCCGCGGAAATTGCCCCAGCGCCAGGTGATGCCGCTCCCCGGGACGCGCAGCCGACCGATGAGCCAGGGCAGCGGCGCGTTGTCGATGCCGGAGAGATGGAGGTCGGGCCGCATGCGGGAAAGGGGCAGGAGAAGGCTCCCGATTCCAGCGCCGATGTCGAGCACCCTGGCCCGCTCTGGCAGGAGAGCCGCGAGCGGCGCGAGGATGCGCGCGCCACTCAGGTAGAGCGGCACCTGTTCGGAGAGCGCCCCCCGAAAGATGAGGAAGAGCAGAAAGAAGGCAAGCAGGTGCCAGAGGGGAGAGATGGGCAGTTGCAGGCCCAGCCAGACGAGTGGCGAAAAGCAGAGGTGAATCGCCTGCCACCACCAGGGTTCGCGCGCGTAGCGGGCAAGGAGGAAGGCAGAGCCGCCCGCGAGCAGGGCAA
This sequence comes from Zoogloeaceae bacterium, assembly GCA_031290955.1. GTDB lineage: Bacteria > Pseudomonadota > Gammaproteobacteria > Burkholderiales > Rhodocyclaceae > Azovibrio. The sequence continues at coordinate 5,012 of JAISLJ010000191.1, forward strand.
CCGCCGCCCCATTCCATTCCGCCACGCGCAGGGCGTAGAAGGGCCAGGCGATGCTGAACGCCAGGAAGACAGCGGCAGCCTGGAGGACGAACTGGCGGGCGAGGCGCTGCATCCGGAATCTCCAATCCTGCGGGTCGTGGTCAAAAATCCCAGAATTCCACCGGCGGGCAGGTGCCATGCAGGCTGCCCACGGCGCGCCGCACCGCTTCTGGCGCGCCGCTGGTGGCGATCCGCAACTGACCGCTCGTGTTTCCCTCGTCCGGATGCGGATGGCTTGCCTCCGGCAGGCGCCGCGCCACTTGCCGGGCGACGGCTTCCCCGGTATCCACGAGGCGGGTATCCGCCGGAAGCCGGGCGGCGATGCCTGCCTTCACCCAAGGGTAGTGCGTACAGCCCAGCACCACGACATCGGCCCTGGCTTCGGCGAGCGGCGGCACGTAGAGATCCAGAAGGGCATTGACGCCCGGACTCTCCGGGCCTTCCGCCTCGATGGCTTCGGCAAGTCCCGGGCAAGGCTGGGGCAGGATGCGCACACCGTGGGCATGCGCGCGCACGAGTTTCTGGAAACGTTCGCTTGCCAGCGTCCGCGTGGTGGCGAGGACGCCGACAACACCGCTCCGGGTGAGCGCGACCGCAGGTTTCACGGCGGGTTCCAGCGCCACGACCGGCAGATGCGTGCTCGCCCGGACGGCCTCCGCCGCCGCCGCCGTTGCCGTGTTGCAGGCGATGACGATGAGCTTCGCCCCCCGCTCCGCGAGCGCCGCCGTAATGGCGCGGCTGCGCGACAAGATGAACGCTTCGCTGCGGTTGCCATAGGGCAGGAAGCGGGTGTCGGCGAAATACAGGCAATCCTCCATCGGCAGCCGCGCGCGCAGGGCGGCAAGGACAGTCAAGCCGCCCAGCCCGGAATCGAAGATGCCAATCGGCCCATCCTTGCACACGGACGGAAAGGGAAGACTGGCGGAGAATGTTTCGGACAGCACTGCGGAAATCCTCCCACGATCACATTCTGTTTGCGCCAGCATGCGCCGCTCCCGTTTTTCCCGATGCCTGCTGCAAGCTTTCCTGCGCACGGATCATGGGCTGTTGATGGCTTCGTTCCACATCGTGACGCCCCTCTGTTCAGGTCATGCGTTTTCCTGCTGCCCCAGCAACAGGAATTCCATCAGTGCCTTTTGCGCGTGCATCCGGTTTTCGGCCTCGTCCCAGACCACGGATTGCGGGCCGTCGATGACTTCCGGCGTCACTTCCTCGCCCCGGTGCGCGGGCAGGCAGTGCATGAATATGGCATCCTTGTCCGCGACGCGCATCATGTCCGCGTCCACGCGCCAGTCGGCGAAGGCTTTCATCCGCGCCTCGTTTTCGGCTTCATAGCCCATTGATGTCCAGACATCCGTGCTGACCAGATGCGCGCCCCGGCAGGCTTCCATCGGATCCTCGAACAGGCGCACATGCGGGTTGTCCGTGATCCGGTTCAATTCGGGATTCGGCCCATAACCCGGCGGAGACGAGACATGCACCCGAAAATCCAGTACTTCCGCCGCCTGCAACCAGGTGTTGCACATATTGTTGGCGTCGCCCACCCAGGCCACCGTCCTGCCCGTGATCGCGCCGCGCTGCTCGATGAAGGTGTAGAGATCCGCGAGCACCTGGCAGGGGTGGTATTCGTTGGTGAGACCATTGATGACCGGCACCCGCGAATGGGCGGCGAAACGCTCGATGACACTCTGCTCGAAGGTGCGAATCATCACAAGGTCGCTCATGCGCGAGATGATCTCCGCCGAATCCTCGATGGGCTCGCCGCGTCCCAGTTGCGAATCGCGGGTATTGAGGTAAATGGCGGAGCCGCCCAGTTGCTGGAAGCCGGCCTCGAAGGAAAGCCGCGTGCGGGTGCTCGCCTTCTCGAAGACCATCACCAGTGTGCGGTCGAAGAGCACATGGTGTGGCTCGTAGCGCTTGAATTTATCCTTGATCCAGCGGGTGCGCTCGAAAAGGTCGGCAAAGGTCTCGCGGGAAAAATCCCGGAACTGGAGAAAATGGCGAAGCGTCATGACGGGTTCCTTTGTTCAGGCATTCAGGAAACGGCGCACCAGCGGCGCGAGCTTGTCTACGAGCATCCGGACTTCCTCCGGGCCGAAGATGAGGGGCGGCAGCAGGCGGATCACGGTATCATGGGTCACGTTGAGCAGAAGACCCGCCGCCAGCGCCTCATTCACCAGCGCGGCGCAGGGGCGGTCGAGTTCGATGCCGAGCATCAGGCCGCGTCCGCGAATTTCCCGCACCCCCGCGATTCCCCGCAAGGCGCACGCAAGTTCTTCGCGCAGGAGATTGCCGGTCTGCGCGGCGTTTTGCAGCAGCCCTTCGGCCTCGATGATTTCGATGGTCTTCAGGGCCGCCGTGCAGGCCAGCGGATTGCCGCCGAAGGTGGAACCATGGTTGCCCGGCCCGAACAGCCCCGCCGCCTTGCCGCCCGCAAGGCACGCGCCGATGGGCACGCCGGAGCCAAGGCCCTTGGCGAGCGTCAGCACATCCGGCAGGATGCCCGCATGCTGGAAGCCGAACCATTTGCCGGTGCGTCCCATGCCGCACTGCACCTCGTCACAGATCAGGAGGCAATCATGCTCCGTACAAAGCTGGCGGATACCGCGCAGGTAGTCGTCGGCAAGGAGCGCGATGCCGCCTTCGCCCTGGATGGCTTCCAGCATCACCGCCACGATCCCGGAGTTTTCGCGTAGCGCGGCGGCAAGGGCTGCCAGGTCGTTGCGCGGCACACGGACAAAGCCTTCCAGCAGCGGCGCGAAACCGGCCTGCACCTTCTGGTTGCCGGTGGCCGAGAGAGTCGCCAGGGTGCGCCCGTGAAAAGCGTCTTCCAGAACAATGAGCGCGGGCCGCGCAATGCCCTTGTTGTGTCCGTGCAGGCGAGCGAGCTTGATCGCCGCCTCGTTTGCCTCGCAGCCGGAATTACAGAAAAAAGCCTCGGAGAGACCCGAACGCGCCGTCAGCAAATCGGCCAGCGCCTCCTGCTGCGGGATGTGATAGACATTGGAAACATGCAGGAGCTTCCCCGCCTGCTCCGCCAGCGCGGCGACAAGCGCGGGGTGGGCGTGGCCCAGCGTATTGACCGCAATGCCAGAGAGCGCGTCAAGGTAGACCTTGCCTTCGGAATCGGTCAACGTACAGCCCTTGCCGTGCGTGAACGCAACGGGCAGGCGCCTGTAGGTGTGCATCAGGTGCGACATGGAGAATTCGCCTCAGATTGGAAAACGGCGGAATCAGCGTTCCGAAAACGATGGCATCCCGAAGAACAGTGCCAGCGGTACCGTGCCGTCACGCCGCCTGTCATGTCCCTGTCTTTCGGGAGGAAAGCGGGGAATTCTAATGGAAAAGACAGGGATTTGTACATGGCCTTCGTTCCTGTGTTCGTCCCGGACAATATTGTCCGCTCATGCAAAAAGGGGAGAAACTCGAACCGAAAATCCACGAACAACTTGAGCAGCTTGAGCAGCTTCAACAAAACCCGAAACTCGTCCGCTCATTTTTCCGGCATCCAAGTGTCGCCTATATTTCTGACTGATGAGTGATGCGCCGTCAAACGAAAAAATGGCGTCAGAGCGTTGCGGCGTCTGGTTGCGCGGGGCGTTTGTCCAGTTCGGGCGGCTCATCGAAAATGACCGAATAGATGCGGCTTCGGTATGGCGTGGGGCGAAAGGCGCGGCAAAGGGGGGCAAGTCCTGGATGGTCGGCATGCAACCCGAAAGCCAGTGCGCGGGTTTCGCACAACGTCAGGGCGTCCTCGACCAGCGCGGTCATCCGCGCGGGATCGGC
>JAISLJ010000192.1 GCA_031290955.1 Zoogloeaceae bacterium
AAAGCTGAAACGTTCATGGAATCGCTACGCAAGATTCCAGAGCGCGTCATCCGCTACTTCAAAAACCCTAACATCATGTATGCTTCTATATAATCTATTTGATTGCCGGGTTAATAAACCCGTTTTTCAGGCGGATTCGTCCGGAGCGAGCAACATTTCGATTTTCTCGATCTGGTCGCGCAATTGCAGGCGACGTTTCTTGAGGCGGGGGATCAGCAGGCGGTCGGCGGGCAGGTGCGCGACCAGATGGGTGATGACCTGGTCGAGATCACGGTGCTCCAGGCGCAACGCCGCCAGACGCTGGCGATAGCGTTCGCTTTCCTCTTCGCCCAGAATGGAATTCATCTCGCGCAAACTCCGCTCGGAACCTTCCCCGTTCAGGGAAAGGGTTCGTTTTCCCGTGGCGCTTGCGGGGCGAAAGGTTTGCATCCCTTTTGTTTTTTCAGGACGCAGGCCTTGTCGTAATAGACGCGCGCTTCCTCAAAATCCCGCTGCGTCCCCACACCGTGCAGCAAGGCGAGACCCGTTTCCCGGCAGGCTTCGGCATTTCCCCCCGCGCAGGCTTCCCGGAAATATGCGAAGGCACGGGCGCGATCTGTCGGCACGACGCGGCCTTGAGCGTAGTCATTGCCCAGCCGCCGACAGCCTTCCGGCAGGCCGTCGCGGCAGGTTTGTTCATGCCGCGCATGGGCCAGGGCGTAGTATTCGTTCGCCTTTTCCGGATTCTTCGCCACGCTCCAGCCCCGCGCATGGCTCTCCCCGGCGCGGGTGCAGCCTTCGGCGTTCCCTTGGGCGCAGGATTCCTGCGCGAAGCGCAAGCCCTCGCCGTAGAAGGCCGCCGCCTTTTCCGCGTCCGGCGGCACACCGTGGCCCTCTTCGTGCATCCAGCCCAGGATTGCGCAATCGTTGGCGCTCCCCTGATCGCAGGCCCGCCGCGCATATTCCTGTGTCAAGGAAAAATATTCCGCAGCCTGGGCGTCATCCTGCGCCGCGCCTTCACCTTTGGCATGGGCAAGCCCCAGATTCAGGCAGCTTGCGGCATCCCCCGCCGCGCAGGGCGCGCGCAGGAATTCAGGCGCGATGAGGCGCTGGCAGCTTGCCGGATCTCCGGCGAAGCAGGCGCGGTCGGCATACTGATGTGCCAGGTCGAAGTCCTGCGCGATCTCTTCCGTTCCCTGCTGATACAGGTCGGAAATCCGGGCACAAGCTTCCGCATGGCCGCCGTCACAGGCTTTTCCGAACGCAGTGAAGGCGTTTTTCACGTCCTGTGCCACGCCGATGCCCTGTGCGTAGGCCCGCTGGTGGTAGGCAAAGGCCGTCTCCAGATTCCGCTCGACACCAAAGCCACGGGCATACGCCGCGCCCGTCAGGAGGCAGGCATGGGCGAATTGCCCCGTGCAGGCCCGCTGGTAATATTCGACGACCTGAGTACGCGCTACCTGCCCGACCCGACCGCTTTCCGACAGACTCCCCGCCAGAAAGCAGGCAAAGGCCTCGTTGCCATCGCAGGCCTTCTGGTAATGGGTGAGCGCCTTTGCATAATTCTGGGGCACGCCATTGCCGTCCGCATGGGCGGTGCCCGCTTCGGCGCAGCGCAGGGCATTGCCCGCCGCACATTCTGCCTGGAGGCGCTCGATATCCGGAGGATTTTTCTCGCCATCTTCTTCCGCTCCCGCCCACAGGGGGAGAAAAGCGACGGCAAGGAGGAGGATCGACACGATTTTCTTCATTTGCAACAAACTCCGCTTGGTCCGGTTGGAAAGGGCGCGGCCCCGGTGGGTGGCGGACGGTTTCCGGGCCATATTCAGATCCACGTCTGCTCGTCCTTGATTTGCCGGATGACTTCCTTCACCTTCTGGACGGATTCCAGGAATTTTTCGCGCTCCTCCCCGGCCCAGGTGAAATTCGCCGCCTCGGTCTTCAGCGCCATCAGCTTCAGGAGCAAATCCTGCATCTTCCCCCAATTGAAGCCGTATTGCGCGTCCGCAGTGATGACTTCCAGCGCCAGAGCCTTGTATTCCAGCCATTCCTTTTCCGTTTCGGGAATGTCGGAGGCACTGATGTAATCCAGGATCTTCGCGCACTCTTCCCGCAGCGCGCCCAGCAATTCTTCAACGTTTGCCATAAACCTGCGTCAATCATGAAATGGCGGTAAGTGTAACAGAAGATGGGTCCGTCCCAAGCGAAGACACTTCCTGCCCAGAAGCAACGCGCCACTGACAGGTTGCCGTCTGATGTCAGGGGGAATCAGGGGGCGGGGATGTCGCCGTCCGCAGGATTGCCCTCTGCGGAACGATTCCACGGGATCGGCAGCGTTTGGCTGGTGATGTGGCAGGCGACGTCGCTGCTCTCGCCTTCCGGGGTGGCGAGGATCGGGCGGGCGAAGAAGGGGGGTTGCGGGCCGTTGTCGGGGAGGGAGGGGGCTTCCGCAGTGTTGTAGGCCATCCAGTTCATTTCCCAGAGGCCGAAGAGGAGTTTTCGCAGGGCGATTTCCCGGGCGAGGGGGAGCGCCTCCAGCGTTGTGGCGCGCAGGACATCGGCGGGGTCGACGGGAATCCAGCGGTAGCCGGGCACATAGAATTCAGCGCGGCAGTGCGCGGCCAGGGTAGCGTCCGCCGCTGTTCCTGCGCCCATCTGTATGCCCAGGCTGTCCGCCACCTGCGAGGGCGCGATGCGCAGGCCGAATACCCGTCGCGCCGGGATGCCGATTGCCCGGCACAGCGCGACGAACAAGCCGCTGATCGTTGCGGAGCGGCCAGTGAATTGCCGCGTGGCGATTTGCTGGCGCACGTCGCCATCGCCACGCGGCGGCAGTTGCGGATCATATTTGGCGTTCTGCGTGATCCAGTTGAAGAGGGCATGCGCCTGCGCCACGGGATCAATGATGCGTCCGACGATCTCACGCGCCAGCGCGAGCGCCGCGCCATCGTTGGGAATCTGGCGTGAGGCGGCGAGATGGCGGCGCAGCAAGTCCTCGCGTTCCGGCGGCAGGGTGCGGCGGGAAATGTCGAAGTGTCGCTCGGCGGTGGCGACATGGCTGGTGAATTCGAGTTCGGGTTCGACACCACCCGGCCATTCGCAATAGAAGGCTTCCAGTTCGTCCGGCAGGCGGATGATGCGCCCGCCCGTGAAATTCCCCTGCCAGGCGCAGCCCAAATCCCGCTGGTAAGGCGTTTCTGGCGAGCGTGGCAGTGGCAGCCACAGGCGTTGCCGTTCCGGCGTGGGCAGAAGGCGCAGCGTGGTTGTGACCGCGAAGGCGCGCCATGTTTGCGGCAACTCGAACGCCTTGACGGGCGGCAGCCGGGTTGCGGAAGTGCCGGGATGCGCTGCGTCCAGCACCGAATTCTTCGCCGTGGTCTGCGGCACGGCAGGTTTGGCGCGGGGTTTCTTGCTGCGTGGCTTGGCGGCTTTCTTCCGTGTTTTGACGGGCGCGGACAATATCTGCGGCGCGGCGGCGAGCGGCAGCAGGCTTGCGAGAAAAACGCGACGCTTCAAGATCGCCGTCCGCAGAATCGCTGGCGGGACTGCCGATGAGACCGTCTAAACGTCGATGTTTCGTGCATACAAGGCGTTCGATTCGATGAAGTTGCGCCGGGGTTCGACGCATTCGCCCATCAGGGTGGTGAAAACCTGGTCGGCGCTGATGGCATCCTCGATGTTGACCCGCAGGAGCCTGCGAATCTGCGGATCCATCGTGGTTTCCCAAAGCTGTTCAGGGTTCATCTCGCCCAAGCCTTTGTAGCGTTGCTTGGTGATGCCGCGCTCGACTTCGTTCAATAGCCAGTCCATCGCCTGGGCGAAGTTTCGGGCCGGGAATTTCTTTTCGCCGCGCGTCATGGTCGCGCCTTCGCCCAGCAGGCCGGAAAGCAGTTCGGCGGTCTGCCGAAGTTGGGCATAGTCGCCGGATTTCAGGAAATCCTCATCCAGAACGCCGACCTTGACATTGCCATGATGTACGCGCTCGGTGCGCAAGAGCCAGGCTTCACGGTCGGAATCGAACTGGGCGCGTACCGCAATGCCTGCCTCCGTCAGGTGCCGGGTAAGCCGTTCGGCGCTGGCGTTCGCTGCGGCCTCATCGCGCAAATCCAATTCCAGATTGTGTTCGACGATGGCCGCCAGCGCGTTCGCGTTCATGTAATTGGCCAAGCGCTCAATGATGGCCTGCGAGGTCAGCCAGGAACGCGCAAGGGCTTCCAGCGCGCTGCCGGTGATGGCGTCCACTCCGGCGCGGGGAACAAAGGCCGCTTCCTGCATGGCCATGTTGAGCAGAAACTGGTGGAATTCGTGGTCATCCTTCAGGTAACGCTCGGTCTTGCCGTGCTTCACCCGATAGAGCGGCGGTTGCGCGATGTAGACGTGGCCGCGCTCCACCAGTTCCCGCATCTGCCGGTAGAAGAAGGTGAGGAGCAGGGTACGGATGTGCGCGCCATCCACATCGGCGTCGGTCATGATGATGATGCGGTGGTAGCGGAGTTTTTCCGGCTTGTATTCATCCTTGCCGATGCCGGTGCCCAGCGCGGTAATCAGGGTGACAACTTCCTGCGAGGAGAGCATCTTGTCGAAACGGGCCTTTTCCACGTTCAGGATTTTGCCCTTCAAGGGCAGGATGGCCTGGAATTTGCGATCACGGCCTTGTTTCGCCGAACCGCCGGCGGAATCGCCCTCGACCAGATAGAGTTCGCAGAGCGCCGGATCTTTTTCCTGACAGTCGGCGAGTTTACCGGGCATGCCGACTCCATCGAGAATTCCCTTCCTCCGCGTCATTTCGCGGGCGCGACGGGCGGCGTCACGGGCGCGGGCGGCATCGACAATCTTGCTACAGATGGTCTTCGCGTCAATGGGTTTTTCCAGCAGGAATTCGGAGAGCTTGGCCGCCACCACCTCCTCCACTGCCGGGCGCGCCTCGGAAGAAACCAGCTTCATTTTGGTCTGCGAAGCAAACTTGGGGTCGGGCATCTTCACCGAGAGCACACAAGCCAGACCTTCTCTCATATCATCGCCGGTGACTTCCACCTTGGCCTTCTTGGCGATCTCGTTTTCCTCAATGTACTTGTTGATGATGCGGGTCATCGCCGCCCGCAAGCCGGTCAAATGTGTGCCGCCATCGGCTTGGGGAATGTTGTTGGTGAAACAGAGCACCTGTTCCTGATAGCTGTCGTTCCACTGCATGGCGACTTCAACGCTGACCGTGCCGCCGCCGGGAAGAAGCGATTCGCCGCTGGAATAGAAAACGTTGGGATGAAGCACGGTCTTGTTGCGGTTGATGTACTCGACAAAGCCCTTGACGCCGCCGGAAAAGGCAAAATCCTCTTCCTTGCCGACGCGCTGGTCGATCAGGCGAATCTTGACGCCGTTGTTCAGGAAGGAGAGTTCCCGCAGGCGCTTGGCGATGATGTCGTAATGGTATTCGATGGCGCCGAAGATTTCCGCATCGGCAAGGTAATGCACGAGGGTGCCGCGCTTGCTGGTCTCGCCGGTGACGCGCATCGGACTGATCTCCACGCCATCCATTGTTTCAATGACGCGATCTTGCGATGCGCCGCGCTGGAATTCCAGGAAGTGCTTCTTGCCATCGCGGGCGATGGTGAGCCGCAGCCATTGGGAAAGGGCATTGACGCAGGAAACACCCACGCCATGCAGACCGCCGGAAACCTTGTAGGAATTCTGGTTGAACTTGCCGCCCGCATGGAGCACACACATGACGATTTCCGCCGCGCTCCTTTTGGGTTCGTTCTTGTCATCCATCTTGACGCCGGTGGGAATGCCTCGGCCATTGTCGGCGACGGAAATGGAATTGTCGGCGTGGATGGTCACCATGATGTCGTCACAGTGTCCGGCGAGCGCCTCGTCGATGGCGTTGTCGACCACCTCGAAGACCATGTGATGCAGGCCGGTGCCGTCGGAAGTATCGCCAATGTACATGCCGGGACGCTTCCGGACCGCCTCCAGTCCTTCGAGTTGCTGGATGCTGTCCTCGTCATAGGCGTTTTGTGGATTTTCTTGTGGGTCACTCATGGAAGATTCCTGCCGCATGGTTCAAGAGATGATTCGAGGCGTTTTGTCCCGCCGCTTCCCCGGCGGGGAAAGTGGTCGAATATACCGCGAAACGGCGCGAAGGGCAAATGACATATGTCTTGGAGTTTATCCCACTTCAAACGGGTACTGAAAGATGGATCAGCACGATTTCCGGGCGGCTGTTTGTGCGGATTCTGGGGCCCCAGGTGCCTGCGCCAGAGCTTACCCAATATTGGGTCTGGCCGCGTCGGTGATGGCCGCGAGGATTTTCGTAGACCAGGCGGATGATCCAGTTGAGCGGGAACAACTGACCATTGTGCGTGTGTCCGGAAAGTTGCAGGAAAGCGTCTGCCGCTTCCACTTCCTCTAGGTTGAAGGGCTGGTGGTCCATGAGGATCATGGGCTTCTTGCGCAATTCGTCGGGCAGGGTGGCGAGGAGCGTGGGGAGAGGTTGGCGCGCCGTGCCTGTGAAACGTTGTCGGGAACGGTCGTCACGGCCCACGAGCACCAAACCGCCGCCGGGGGCCACCCATGCGTCGCGCAGGATGGCAATGCCGCTCGCCTCAATGGCGCGCAGGCTCTTTTCCGCCTCGCCCGCGAGATATTCATGGTTGCCCAACACGCCCCAGATCCCCAGCGGCGGTTTGAGACGCGCGAGAATCTCGCGGTTGGCCTGCGCATCGAAACCATAATGGTCATCCAGGATATCGCCGACGAAAAGCACGAGATCCGGTTCTTCGGGCTGGATGCGCGCAACGAGGCGGGCAAGATATTCTGGCGAGACGAGGCGGCCCAGGTGTATGTCGGAGAGCACGGCAATCTTCAGGGGCGCGACGCCTGGCGGCGCGGGCAGGTACGCCTCGCGCAACACGGGGAATTGCGTATTGATGTGTCCAAGGATGCAGATGGTCAGCGCCGCGCCAACGATCATGGCGCATCCCCGGCGATGCCAGCGCGGCAAATCCATCCGTGGGACAACGCGCCAGCGCCACCTGCGGTTCAGGGCGCGAACGAGATCAACGCCCAGGAGAAGGAGGAAGGCATAGAACATGAAGGCGAGCCAGGAGGTTCCCAGGATGGTGAGCGCGCGGATGAAAAAGCCGTCGCCCTCAATGACGCGGGAAAGCGGAAAGGCGGCAAAGCAGAAGAACGCCAGCAGGCAGGAAGCCAGCCGGACAACGCGCATACGCCCCGTCCCGGGAAGGGCGCGATAAAGCCGGAAGATCAGGTAGAGATTGACGGCGACGGCAACGAAACGGATGATCGTGAAGATTGACATGCGCGTGTCTCGTCTGGCCGCTCAGTGCAACGTTTGCGGCGCGGCGTCTGCCTGTTCCGGCATGTCCGCATGCACGAGTTCCCCGTCGGCGGTGGGGAAGAGCGGCGCGCCACAATCGTCACAGAACTCCATTGGCAAGTGATGGTCGAGGATCACGATATCCTTGACGCCGCACTCGCGCAGGACGACATCAATCTGGGAGACGACGTCGGTATGCTCGTCCTCCGCGCCCAGCAGCGCCCAGACGACACCTTGGTAGACGGCGTTGTCCTTGTCACGCGGGGCAATACCAACACGGTATTCCTCCAGATGCTGGTTGTAGCAGGGCGCGACGACGACCCGCATTTCCTCGGGCAGGAGTCCCAGCGTAGTTTGCAGGAAGGCCACGGAAGCCTTGACGGCGTAGGGCCGCGAATCCAAATCGCCCTGGCGGCAGGCGCTGTGGTAGGCATCGGCCAGGAGGGGCTGGTAGGCGCAGCCAGTGAAAAGGGAGGCAAGATTGGGACTGCCCTGTTTTACCCAGGCGGCCAGCGCCTCTTCGCGGCTGCCGTCCTGCTCGTTCCAACGGAAAAGCGCCGCGCCGTAGGGCACGACGACCACACCGACGAGATAGCGCACATCGGAAAGAAAGCGCGTGGTTTCCGGCAGGCCCTGCGTGTCGAGCCGCAGGTTTTCACCCGTCATCGCCCGATCACCCAGATCCTTCGTCAATTGCCAGACATCGCAAAAGCTGCGCGGCAACTGGTCGGGGCTGAAGAGATAATCGACGAGCGCCAGCCGGGCTTCCGCGCTGAACACATGCGCGCCCAGTTGCACCTTCAGCGCTTCCAGGTTGCTGCCGCCCAAGGCGCAGGTAGGAATGCCGTAGCGCGACCAGGCAAGGATGGGCGCGGCGAAGAGCTGGAGATCGTAGAGCTTGCCGTTTTTCTCGAAGGTCCAGGATTCGGCCTGGGATTCCACGGCGCTCACGAGTTCGTCATGCGCGGCGGAATTGGATTCATAGAGTCGGTCCATGGCCGTGGTCAGGTCGTCCTCCGCGCCGGACTGGAGCAGGCTGCGGGCGAGGTCGATGAGTCGGCTTTCCCAGAAATTGTCTTCCAGGCGCCCGCCGGATTCGGACAGACCAACGGCAAGCCGCTGAAGCTCGGCGGCATCGCGGGAAAGACGGTCGCGGCTGCCGAATCGGGAACGTTTCATGGTGCATGATCCTGTGTGGGAAAGCGCATATTGTAACAACTCCGTCCCAAGAAATCCGTCCCCAATACAAAACCCGTTTCCCTTCGCGGGAACGCGCGTCCGCGCCCCCGGCACAGCCGCCGATCGCAGAAATATCCTTCCCCTGTTTCCCGAGGACTGATTTTGTCATTTTCGTTTCCGCGCCTGCATGCGCGAAGCGGTCAAGAACAAATCATCCGGAACGGAACACTTGGCGACTATAATGGATTATGTACCCTTCAAAAAAACCAACCGGAGGAACATTCCATGCCCCAAATTCGTTTTTTATTCTTGCTCCTGCTTGCCTTCTTGCTGGGCGGATGCGCCACGACGCTGACGCCGGAGATTCGGAGCCATGTGAATCCCGACGCGGATTTCAGCCGTTACCGCAGCTTCGCCTTTTTCAGCCCACTGGGAACGGACAAGGATGGTTACGGCTCCATCCTTTCCCGCCACCTGCGCGACGCGACGCGCCGGGCACTGGAGGCGCGGGGATATCGCTACACGGAGACGGAGCCCGATCTCCTCGTGAATTTCAGCGCCGATGCCGTCGACAAGGCGGACGTGGTGAGTTTCTCCAGCATGGGCCACTACGGTTACCGGGGGCATTGGCACGGACTCTGGCACGGTCACGACACGACGATGCTCCAATATCAGGAAGGTTCCCTGAACCTTGACCTGATCGACGCGCGGCAAAAACAACTGGTCTGGGAAGGCATCGCCGAAGGCCGGATCACGGAACACGCCCGCCAGAATCTGGAAGCCACGGTGCAATCCATCGTGGAAGGCATTTTCCGCCAGTATCCTTATCAGGCCCAAGGGACGGAAGCCAGATGACGGGAAGCGGGCAGAGGAAACGTTTGCGGCCGCACCAGAAGGAAACGACGTGGTTGCCGCTGCCGATCTTCCGTCTTCTTGCCAACTCTCCGTATCAAAACGCGGCGATTCTCCCCCAAAACCCATGCTGAGAACCGAAGCATCAGGCCGGGATTGAGGGGCGCGGTCATTTACCGCCGTCAGATGACGATATGCTGGCGTATGTCGGCTGCCTGATGGCAGTATTGCCCGGCGTTACGCCGATACTCACGTTCTTTGGCTATGGCGGCCCTCACGTCTTGATGTGCGAGACCGTGTTTTGGCGGGCGCGACGCGCAAATTGCCGGAGGGTTCAGGGCGTCCGTTATAGAATCCTGCCTTCCACGCCCTTCTTTCGCTCATCATGCTGAAGACCCGCGTTCTTACCGCCGTCCTCCTGCTCGCCGTTTTCCTCCCGGCGCTCTTCTGGTTGCCGCAAGCGTATTGGGCGCTCCTGATGGCGCTCGTCGCCGCCGTCGCCGCTTGGGAGTGGGGCGGATTGGCGGGATTGCAGGCGCGCGGGCGGCTGGCGTTTGGCGCTCTTGTGCTGGGGATTTGCGCGGCGCTCCATTACAGTTCGCCTGCATCGTCCATCCTGTTCATGATGCATGATCCGATGCCTGGTGAGGCGACATTCGCGCTGTTGCCATACATCGAATTCACGAATGTTCCGGTCGGGCTGGCTTACACGTTTGGCATGCTGGCGCTCCTGTTGTTCTGGGGGCTGGCGTTGCCGTTCTGGTTGTGGCGGCGCTGGCGTCCGGGGAAAGTCGTTTTGCTGGGACTGGGCGTTTTCCTGATCTGCGCCACATGGCAGGCTTTTGTCGATTGGCGCAAGATTTCTCCCTGGGCTTTGCTGGCGGTGATGGGCATTGCCTGGGTCGCCGATATTTCCGCCTATTTTGCCGGGCGGAAATTCGGCGGCAGGAAGCTCGCGCCCAACATCAGTCCCGGCAAGACTTGGGCGGGCGTCTGGGGCGCGTTGGCGGGCGTCGCCGTCTATAGCGCCGTCCTGGGCGTGCTGGACAACCCATTGCGGGACGCGCTGCCCGGTCAGGCAACGGAGGCGGCCTTGCTGCTGATGTTCGTTTTCCTCGCGCTGGCCGCGCTCGGCATTTTGGGCGATCTGTTTGAATCCTTGCTGAAGCGTCAGGCAGGCGTCAAGGACAGCGGCAATGTTTTGCCAGGGCATGGCGGCGTCCTGGATCGCATCGACAGCCTGATGGCGATCCTGCCGTGCGCCAACGCCCTTTCACTCCTGTTCTTGATTTTCTTCTGGAGATAGCCCGATGATGGCACCTTGGAACAGCAAAATGCCTGCGCGTGATTTTCCGGTGTTATAGAATCCTGCCTTTCGCGCCCTTCTTTCGAGTCTCATGCTGAAAACCCGCATCCTCACCGCCGTCCTCCTGCTGGCCGTTTTCCTGCCCGCGCTCTTCTGGTTGCCGCAAGCGTATTGGGCGCTCCTGATGGCGCTCGTCGCCGCCCTTGCCGCTTGGGAGTGGGGCGGATTGGCGGGATTGCAGGCGCGAGGGCGGCTGGCGTTTGGCGGTCTTGTGCTGGGGATTTGCGTGGCGGGCAATTTTGTACCGCACACAACTCCTGTGTTGCGCATATCTGATTTTCTGGTTTTGTCGGCGTTCCTGTTCTGGATACTGGCGCTGCCATTCTGGTTGTGGCGGCGCTGGCGTCCGGGGAAAATCGTTCTCCTGTGTCTGGGCCTTGTCCTGCTCTGCGCCACATGGCAAACCTTTGTTTATTGGCGTTCTGTTTCTCCCTGGTCCTTGCTGGCAATCATGGGCATTGCCTGGGTTGCCGATACTTCCGCCTATTTTGCCGGACGCGCCTTCGGCGGCAGGAAACTCGCGCCCAACATCAGCCCCGGCAAGACCTGGGCGGGCGTCTGGGGCGCGTTGGCGGGCGTCGCTGTCTATGGCGCGATCCTGACCTGGCAATTTCTCCCGTGGCGCTGGTTGTCGTCAAATCAGATCATGGTCAGGATCTCATTGCTGATGTTCGCTTTTCTCGCGCTCTCCATCCTCGGCATTCTGGGCGATCTTCTTGAATCCCTGCTGAAGCGTCAGGCGGGCCTCAAGGATAGCAGCGCCATCCTGCCGGGGCATGGCGGCGTATTGGACCGCGTCGACAGCATGATGGCCATCCTGCCGTGCTCCCTCTATTTTTTCAACTTGCCTTTGGGCGTCCGTTATTATTGGTGGTCGCCTGCATACTGAGCGGGAACGGGCAAGCGTGCCATGTATCCGGTTGTATCCGGTCGGGATGGGTTGCTTCGCTCCCTGATCTGCTACACTCCTTTGCCCAGACTTTCCCAAAGGGTTTCCCATGTGCGGCATTTGTGGCGAGTTGCGTTTCGATCATCAGGGCGCGGATGTCGATGCGCTGGAACGAATGATGAACGCCCTGCGGCGGCGCGGGCCGGATAGCGGCGGCAGTTTCCAGGAAGAGGCGCTGGCCTTCGGGCATCGGCGGCTGGCGGTGATCGACCTTTCGGCGCAGGCCAACCAGCCCATGCTGGACGCGGCGCTCGGTCTCGCCCTCGTCTTCAACGGCACCATCTACAACTACCGGGAACTGCGACAGGAATTGCGCGCCCTGGGCTATTCGTTCTTTTCTGAAGGCGATACGGAAGTCATCCTGAAGGCGTATCACGCCTGGGGACGCGCATGCCTTGCCCGCCTGGACGGCATGTTCGCCTTCGCGCTTTGGGATCGTGCCCGCAAGTGCCTCTTTCTCGCCCGCGACCGTTTCGGCATCAAGCCGCTCTATTTCACACAGGATGTCCAGCGGCTGCGTTTTGCCTCCACCCTCCCTGCCCTGCTCGCGGGCGGCGGCATTTCCCACGACCTGGACCCGGTGGCGCTGCAATTCCAATTCACTTTGCATGGCTCCGTCCCCGCGCCGCACACGGTGCTGGCGCAAGTGCGCAAGCTGTCCCCGGCCAGTTTTCTGGAAATCGACGCACAAGGGAAAAGCACGGAGGAATGCTATTGGCGCCTGGAAGCCAGCCGCCCCGTTCCGGAACCCGGCACGGCAGAATCCCTGGAGAGCACGGCGCAGGCGCTTGCCGCCGCCGTCCGGAGCCATTTGCATGCGGCGGATGTGCCCGTGGGCGTCCTGCTTTCCGGCGGGCTGGATTCCAGTCTGCTGGTGGCGCTTCTGGCCGAAGCGGGCGAGCGGGAAATCCGCACCTTCTCCATCGGCTTTCACGACCAGCCGGAAGAAGCGGGGAACGAATTCCACTACTCCGATCTCGTCGCCCGCCACTACGGCACCCGGCATTGCCGCTATTTGATCGCGGATTCCGAAATGCTCACCGCCTTGCCGGAGGCCATCGCGGCCATGTCCGAACCCATGTTCAGCCAGGATAACGTCGCCTTCTATCTCCTCGCCCGCGAGGTTCGGCGCGAGGTGAAGGCGGTGCTCTCCGGGCAGGGGGCGGACGAGGTGTTCGGCGGCTATTTCTGGTATGCGCGGATGGCGGCGGAAAGTGCGGAAGAACCACCGCTTGCGCGTTTCGCCCGGCATTATTTCGACCGCGACCCGGACGAATACCGGGAGATGATCGCCCCGGAACATCTGGTTTGCGACCACGTTGGCCCACTGATTGCGCGCCGCCTCGCCGAACCGGGGGCCGACACGTTCCTGGATGCCGTCCTGCGACTGGACGCGACAACCCTGATCGTGGACGACCCGGTCAAGCGTATGGATAACATGACCATGGCCTGGGGACTGGAAGCGCGCGTGCCCTTTCTCGACAAGACGCTGGTAGAGACCGCCATGCGGCTTTCTCCGGCGCTGCGTCTCATGGAGAACGGCAAATATCCCCTGAAGCATCTGGCGCGCCGCCTGCTGCCGCGCGAGGTCATCGAGCGCCCCAAGGGCTATTTCCCCACGCCCGCCCTGAAATACCTGCGCGGCGGCTTTCTCGATTTCATCCGCGACACGCTGGAAGCCCCCGCCTGCCGGGAACGCGGCCTCTACAACCGCGCCTACGTGGAAAAACTCCTGACCGAACCGCTCCAACACTTTACCCGCCTGGAAGGCAACAAGCTCTGGCATCTGGCGGCGCTGGAAGCCTGGCTGCAAACACACCTCTAGCAGGCTGCCCAAAAACTATACAGGAGCATATCGCACGGCATAATGCCGAACGTAACACATTGTTTTGTAAAGAATTTATGAGATGCCATATGAAATAAACGTGACAAAAGAATGGTTTTCGTGGTTTTTGGGCAGCCTGTTAGACACTTCGTCGCACCTGCGAAATCCATCCCCCATAATTTTTTGTTGAACCTCAACCGACGAGCAGCCTCTGATGAAATTTCGCCTGTGCCTGCTTGTCGGTGATGTCCTTCCCGGAAGCGGCCCAATGGTATCGGGAACAGGCTGTGAGGATTGATGAGGCGCTCAGGGATGCCGATATGCCCTTGAATCTCAAACTCCAGGAAGCCTGCAAGTTGCGGCAGGCACAACTGCAAGCCGCCAGGAATGCGCTGTACGACCAGGAACTTGCCGATGAATTCGGCGAATTGTTCCGTCTGGATTCACTCGAAACACTGGTTTCGGATGCTTCCCGGAGAACAGACCTTTCAGAGCCACAGCTTTTTGATGAAGTCTACGGAAAAATCACCCGGACGGATGAAAACATCCGTTTCCCGGATACGGCGGGTGGCTGTTTTATCAAGGGCACGCCGATCACGGTCAAGGGGGGCTGGAAACGAATTGAGGATATCCAGGTAGGCGACTGGGTGCTTTCCGCGCCGGAGGATGGCTCCGGAAAACCCGAATACAAGCGCGTGGTCAAGACCTTTGTTCACAAGAACAAGACCATTAGAGAGATTTACTATTGCCGTAGTAACGGAAAACGTGCAATAGTTATTGCAACGGGTAATCATCC
>JAISLJ010000193.1 GCA_031290955.1 Zoogloeaceae bacterium
TCCAGCAGGCGACCAGCGGAAACACCAGAAAAAACACAAGCCACAGCCCGCCCGGACAAAGGGCGAAAAAAACGAATATCGCCGCCGCGATAAGCGTGGGACAGATGCTTTTGGGGGACGGACTGGTTTCGCGCATGGCGTTTTTCCGATATGGCTCAACCGTCCAGATGCGCCCAAGTCTTTTGCCTGAAATCGTAGTGATAGGTTTCATGGATTCTGCATAACAATACCCTTTGGTTCATGGGATGTGTTCGAAAAGGTCAGGCTGAGCGTTGGGTGCCTTGATGCGCAAGCCTTTGCGCCGTGGCAGATGAGGACAGCGTCGAGTTCGCCACGCTTACACGCTGCAATACGGTTTGACTTCCTCAACCTGCCCGCCGACCAGAGAAAAAATCGCCCGCGCCGTGGATGAATTCCTGATGGGCGGCTCGCTTTTGCCGAGGTGGGACTCCGCCCGCCGGATTTTCGCGCAAAGCACAATCAGTACCGTCATCAACAACAAACCCGTACTTGTCAAGGGAAAATGGCGACGCATGGTGCGTTACGAATGACTGGACGAATGAAATTGCTGTCCACAGGACTCAAGCCAGGAGGAGTTCTTCCCAGTCTGCCGCGATCATTTCCAGATGGTGGCGTTCGCAGAAGTTGCGTTCCTTGGTGGAACTGGCGCGGCTGGGGGGGATCAGGGTCCAGCCGACGGGAGTGGCGGCGTCGTAGAGGATGTCCGCGAGCAGCATGCGTTCCGTGTCGCGGGTAAGCGGCAGGCCCAGGAGCAGGTAGCGTTTTCCCTTGCGGTGGCTTTTCAGGAAGGCCGGGATGGCGAAGCCGCCCATGAGTTCGGTGATGTAATCCACATAGTCGGCGTCGGAAGCGACGTACTGGGGCCGGGGCCTTGGTGTGCCCACCGGCTTGAAAAGGACGGGAAGAGCAGGGTCTGCCGCTTCCTGGGCGATTTCCGTATGGACGCCCGCCCGATACTCGAAGAGCCGGAAGCGGTATTCCGTGCCGCCCGTCCGGGCCAGGCCCACGACCAGGGTGTGCGCCACATCGGCGTAGGAATCCTGCAACTGGGTATCCCGGTTCAGGTCGATCACATAGGGCGGGCGGATTTCCTTCAGCCAGTCGTGCAGTCTGGCACGTGTCCAGGCTGTTTCGCCGTAGGTGCGGGTGAGAAAGGTATCCACCACCCGCCGACCGCGCTTCAGTTCCACGTTCATGGCGGCGCGGGGGAATTCGTACATGAGGCGACGGGACATGGGCTTGCCGCCGTTCATGGCGAGGATCAGGGAATCGCTGTCGGCGGGGATGGAGCGCCCGTCGGCAAGGGCGGTCACGTCCCGGAGGATGTCGTAGCCAAGGCAGGGAACGATGGAACCATCCTTCAGGCCCCCGATGAGCTGTTGACGCAGATCTGGCTGCATGTAGGTCTCTTCACACAAGAAAGGTTCTTGCTGGCGAGCAAGTTTTGCGCCACGCAGGGAAATCATGCGGATGGGCGCGTTTTCCCGAAAATGGCGGCAAGGTTTTGTCGGCTTTCCGACATGGGCCGTTCCGCTTTCTCCCGGCCCAAGGCGCGCAAGGCTTCAGGAAGAGGCCGGGGCGGAGTATGATTGTGCGTTTTTGCCGCATGCCGGAAGTTCTTCTTGCATGCCATTGTTTCCCGAACGAGGAGGAAAATCCATGCCGATCAAGGTTGCCATCAATGGTTTTGGCCGCATTGGCCGTTGCACGTTTCGCGCCATTCACGAACAGGGGCTGGCGGAGGAATTCGATGTTGTCGCCATCAACGCTTCCGGCGACCTCGCCACCAACGCCCACCTGCTCCAGTACGACAGCACACACGGGCGCTTTGCTGTCCCGGTTGCGACCGAAGGCGAAAATCTCCTCGTCGTCGGCGGCAAGAAAATCCCCTTTTATTCCACCAAGAATCCCCTGGAAATTGATTGGTCCCGGCATGGCGTTGAACTCTTGCTGGAATGCACCGGCGCTTACACGAGCAAGGAGAAGGCCGCCGTCCTCCTGGCGCAGGGTGCAAGAAAGGTGCTCATCTCCGCGCCGGGCGGCGACGATGTTGATGCCACCGTGGTGTATGGCGTCAATGAGGGCGTGCTTGCCGCCGCCATGACTGTGGTCTCCAACGCTTCTTGCACCACCAATTGCCTCGCACCCGTTGCCCGCGTGCTCTCCGAGAATATCGGCATCCGGCAGGGTCTGATGACCACCGTGCACGCCTATACCAATGACCAGGTGACGGTTGATGTGCGCCACAAGGATTTGCGCCGGGCGCGCGCGGCGGCGGTCAACATCATCCCGACCAAGACCGGCGCGGCCAAGGCCGTGGGCTTGGTGCTGCCGCAACTCAAGGGACGTTTCGACGGCTTTTCCCTGCGCGTCCCGACCCTGAATGTTTCCTTGGTAGACCTCACATTCGTGCCCGAACGCGCCACCACGCGCGAGGAAATCAACGCCCTCATGCACGCCGCCGCCCAAGGCTCCCTGAAGGGCATCCTCGCGGTCAACGACGCCTCGCTGGTCTCCTCCGATTTCAACCATACGCCCTTTTCCTCCACCTTCGACGCCACGCAAACCCGCGTGCTGACCGGAAAAGACGGAGAACAGCTCGTCAAGGCGCTTGCCTGGTACGACAACGAATGGGGCTATTCATGCCGGATGCTGGACGTGGCGCGCGCCTGGGTCCGGGCCTGATTCGCATGATTCCCGCGCTTGCCCTCTGGCGCGGGCAAGAAGGAGGAGAGGACAAAATGATGGATTGCAGGAAATCCTCCGCTGCTTCCTTCGTGCTGTTGCTGGGGTTGGTTCAGAAGATTGCGTTTCGCCGTGGCGAGGCAGCAGAAGGTCTTGTCACCGTGACGCTTTCCAGGCCGGATGTTGGCATTCAGGTGTACCAGCAACGCAGTATCTTGATGGTGGATTTCCAGAATGTGCTTTTGCCGGAGAATCTGCGCCGCCGGTTGGATGTGATAACGATCACAACAGGGGAAAAGGACGGGCGCTTCGGGATTTTCCCCGCGACCGCATGAATGATTTTTTCGCCGCCTACCTGTTTTGCTGGATCAGCGCCTGTCTGGTGGCCGTTGGTATTTTCGTCCGCCGCGCCGGAGGCCTGGAAATCACCCGGCGCGCATATTGGCGCTTTCTGCTGCGTCCCTGGAAACTCATCACCTTCGCCATCGCGTCCCTGGGATTGATGGGGATCGCGCCCTATACGGGCGACATGACCTGGGACGCCTTCGACGCCGCGTTCATGTCCGCACTGACCTTTGCCACCGCGCCCTGGGCCGTCGGTGTGCTGTACAGGACATTGCGCGGACAGGCTTCCCTCGCGGCGGCCTACGTCGCTGCCTGCGCCTGGATGTTCTCGGCAAGCTGGTCGTATGATCTTTACCTGCTCTTGCGCGACGGCGCGTATCCCGAAACCTGGGCCGCCAACATCGGCGCGTCTTCCATCCTCTATTGCGCCGCCGGTCTCCTGTGGAACCTGGAAGACCGCGAGGGCTGGGGCGTCATTTTCGCCTTCATGGCGGAGCCTTGGCCCCCGGATGCGCGCGCGGACGGCTTTGCGCGCGTCGTCTGGTTCGCCCTGCCATTCATGCTGCTGGCGGGCATCGCCATCCTGAGCTTCGTCTGGTGAAATTTCCGTCTGGCGACGAGGGCGTTTTTCGGGTATGTTTCGGGTATTTCCGCGCAGACAAACGCACTGCGGCAACAAGGAAGAACCATGCTCCTGATGATCGACAACTATGATTCCTTCACCTACAACATCGTGCAATATCTTGGAGAACTGGGCGCGACGGTGCAAGTGTTCCGCAATGACGCGATCACGCTGGAAGGCATCGCGCGCCTGGCGCCGGATCATCTCGTGGTCGGCCCCGGCCCGTGCGCTCCGGCGCAGGCAGGGATTTCGCTTGACGTGATTCGTTCCTTCGCCGGCAAGATTCCACTTCTGGGTGTTTGCCTGGGGCATCAGGCGATCGGCGCGGCCTTCGGCGGACGGATCGTGCATGCCCGGCAACTGATGCACGGCAAGGTCTCGCCCGTCCGGCATCATGGCGAAGGAGTGTTCCGCAGTCTTCCCGATCCGCTCGCCTGCACCCGCTATCATTCGCTCGCCATCGAACGCGAAAGCCTGCCCGATTGCCTCGAAATCACGGCCTGGACGGAGGATGGCGAAATCATGGGTGTGCGGCATCGCGCTTTTGCCGTTGAAGGCGTGCAATTCCATCCGGAATCAGTGCTCTCCGAACATGGGCACACGCTCTTCACCCACTTTCTGGAACAAAAAGCAGCGACGACAGCGACCAGGGAAGCCTTGGCATGAATTTTCTGGATGGCCTGGTCGAACAACGCATCGCCGCTGCGGCTGCACAGGGCGCATTCAACGACCTGCCCGGCGCGGGCAGACCGCTGGCACTGGAAGAGGAGTTGCTGACGCCGGAAGACCTGCGCCTTGTCAATCGCATTCTGAAAAACGCGGGCCTCGTCCCGCCCGCCGTGGAAAAACGGCAAGAGCGCACCCGCCTGTGCCGCCAGCTTCCGGAAGCAAGTCCGGAAACGCGCCACCGCCTCATGAAGCGCATCCTCGCCCTGGACATGGCTCTGGAAGCAGAACGCGGCCAATCCCTGTGCATCCCGCAGGAATACTCCGCCCCCCTCGCGGAACGTCTTATCGGATCGGAGGACAGGTAACGGCAGAGGGCATTTCCGGTTGCTTGCGGCGATCTCCATCGCGGTGCAAATTTTCCCCTGTCCTTCGGATTTCCTTGCGACATCTTCCGTGAAGTTCTACAATCGCGTCATTCCAGTTGAATGACCCAAATCGGGCGGATTCCGCTTGTTGGTTTTTGGGCGTTGATGAACCTTTGTTCCCCGAAAGGAAGTTTCCATGAAAAACAGACCCCGGTTATTGCGCATCCTGTGTTCGCTGCTGCTTATCGTTGTATGGCCCTGGACAAAGGCTCTGGCCGAAGAAACAGACCCGGTCGCGGCACACAACGAGGCCGCCTACCGCCATTATCGCCAGGGCAATTATGCAAAGGCGCTGGAAGCGTTCCAGCAGGTGTTGGCGATCCAGGAAAAAAAGCTGGGCGGTACGCGACCGGATATTGCCATGATCTACAACAACATCGGCCTGATCCATGACCATCAGGGCAATTATCCAGAGGCGTTGGTCTGGTACCGGAAGGCGCTCTCCATCTGGGAGGATGTGCTGGGCGAGGAGCATCCCCTGACCGCCACGGCCTACAACAATATTGCCGTAGTGTATGACCATCAGGGTGATTATGCCGGGGCGCTGGCATGGTATCAAAAGGATCTGGCCATCTCGGAAAAAGTGCGAGGCAAGGAACATCCGGATACGGCTACGACTTGCAGCAATATCGGCCAGGTACATGATCGCCGGGGGGATTATGAAAAAGCGCTGTTCTGGCACCAAAAAGCCTTGACCATCCGGGAAAAGGCGTTGGGCAAGGATCATCCGGATATCGCCAGCATCTACGACAATATCGCCGCGGCGTTCTACGGCCAAGGCAAATTTTCCGAGGCGCTGGCATGGAACCGAAAGGCCCTGTCCATCCGGGAAAACGTGCTGGGCAAGGAACATCCTTCCTTGGCCACGGCCTACAACAGCATCGCCGCAATCTACAATCGCCAGGGCGAAATTGCCGAAGCGTTTATCTGGTACCAAAAAGCGCTGACCATTGAGGAAAGTCTGCTGGGCAAGGATCATCCGGATATGGCCCGGAGTTACAACAATATTGCCGTGGTGTACGAACATCAAGGCAATTACCCCGAGGCGCTCTCGGAATTCCTGAAAGCGTACCGGATTTTCGCGCGGACATTCGGCGAAACACATCCGGATGCCCAAACAAGCAAGGACAACATGGAAGCCGTCTACCGCAAGACTGGCAATCCCCAACCTTTTCCAGAATGGCTCGCCGAAGCTTTGCACACGAAAGAATTTTGATTTTCCTTGGAGGAAATGGATTTTATGAAGGCAAATGATCGCCAAGGCAACTACGCCAAAGCGCTGGAGGTGATGGGAGAAAAATCTTCGACGAAAAGATTTCGCTATGTTTTTTCGGTTGATGGGGTAGAAGTTGATGATGAGGCGCTCCGGCTGGTCTTGACCCCGCTACTGTTTCGGGGGGTCGTTTGATTATTCCAGAGACTCCGGGCCGGTAGGCCAAAAACCGGCGATCAGCCGGTTAAAGTGTCTCCATCGGCTTGCCGATGGGTGAGTTTTACAGGAATGATTTTGCGATTAGGGCGAGTATTCCTGCGGCGCAAAAGTAGCTTGCCCTTGCTGACCAGTGTTTTTATAAACTGGTGCGTGTCAAACGTTACTGTCGTCATGATGGACTCCTGTGAAGGCGGCGTTGTCGCTGTTTGTGTCATTTGGCATCACGCCTCCGCCCACATGCGCAAAAGATTGTGGTAGTGGCTGGTCAGCCCCACGACTTCCTCGACTTCGCCCAGGCGGGCGCGCAGTTTCTGGATGCGGCCATCCAGGTCGAAAAGCAGGGCGCGTTTTCCGTCGTCGCGGATCATGCTTTGCGTCCACAGGAAGGCGCAGACGCGCGCGCCGGATGTTACCGGCTCGACGCGGTGCAGGCTGGTGGAAGGGTACACAATGG
>JAISLJ010000194.1 GCA_031290955.1 Zoogloeaceae bacterium
CACCGTTGCGAATGTCTGTTGCTTCATGGTCTTCCCTTCCTGAAGAGATTTATTCAGATTTTATCGCAATATGATAAACGCGACAACTATGCGAGCGACTTGTTCAGGGGTTCCTTGACTGCGTTTATTCCTCCCGGACGGCAATGCCCGGCGTCCCGCCCTGACTCGTCGCCATCCACGCAGTGCCGCATTCTGGACGATTCGATCCGGGATGCGACAGTTCACAGCAATTTTTCAAACGGAGCAAATCATGCCTGTTGCAACCGCCACATCGCCATTGCGGGAGGTGGGAGTTTCTTCATCGCCCAGGTGAAACAGTGACGCCACCATCCCCGAAGCCTGCCCAAATCCGGTAGAATGCCCTCCCATTCCACGGCAGGAATTTGAGCCGTCACACAGAGGGAACAACGCATGGCTTTCTTCAAGAGCGCCACACGGGAAGTGCCGGAAGTCCGGCCGGTTCCCCGGCATGTGGCCATCATCATGGACGGCAATGGGCGCTGGGCGAAGCAGCGGTTCCTGCCGCGCGTCGCCGGGCATGTCAAGGGCGTGGAGACCGTGCGCGAAGTGGTGCGCGCCTCGATTGAGCAGGGCGTTGAATACCTGACCCTCTTTGCCTTCAGTTCGGAAAATTGGCGGCGTCCCGTCGAGGAGGTGAGCCGCCTGATGCAGCTTTTCATGAGCGCCCTGGAGCACGAGGTGAAGAAGCTGGAGCGCAACGGCGTGCGCCTCAAGGTCATCGGCGATATGGGCCGCTTTGACGCGCGCTTGCAGACGCTCATCGAAGCGGCGGAAGAAGCGACGGCGGCAAATGCGCGCCTCACGCTCACCATCGCCGCCAACTACGGCGGGCGCTGGGACCTCCTGAACGCCATGAATCGTCTGGCGGCGGAAAAGCCGGAATCGGCGGGGCAATGGACGGAAGCCGATCTTGAACCCTATCTTTCCATGGCCTACGCGCCGGAGCCGGATCTGTTCATCCGTACGGGCGGCGAGGAACGGGTGAGCAATTTCCTGCTCTGGCAACTCGCCTATTCCGAATTCTATTTCACGGAAACCCTCTGGCCGGCCTTCGACGCCGACGCCCTGAAGGAAGCCATCGCCTCCTACCAGCGCCGCGAACGCAGGTTTGGGCGCACGAGTGAACAGCTGGGCGAGCAAGGGACAAGCAAGAGTGGGACAAAATGAGCGCCCCCGCGCCCGTACCTTGTACGCCCATGTGCAACCCCAACGAGGACGCCGCCGATGCCTTTCTATCCCGAAAAATTATCGGGCTTTACAGATTCATGCCATACGCATGTGTTGAAAGTTGTGTAAATCATGGCTTTGGGGCCAAGTAATGATAATGAAGAAAATTTCATGGCTTTTGTTTGTTGTAATGGGCGGGCAATCTGTCGGCGGCGACGGAGATCGGCGTGAGCGCGTTCGCGCCATTCGGGGAAACGGCTCGTCCCCCGGTTCTGTCATGATTTTCCCGCCGTCTGGCAGAACGTGAACCGGCCTTCCGGGTGGGGGAACAGGGCGCAGTTGAAGTGGGGCGGGAAAATGATCAGGTTGGCGAGGGAGATGTCGGGTGACGGCGTTTCTCCGGGTGATGGCGCTTCCTGCGTCAGCAGGGAGAGGAAAACGTCTGCGCTGACGCGGCATACCAGATGCTCCTTCTCGAAAACCAGCAACAGGTTTTCCGGCTGTTTCCTGAGCCAGGCTTTTGTTTCCGCCCATGTCCAGTCAAGCGTAGCCAGCGGGCGCGTGCTGTTGCGGTAACGCTGGATTTGCCGGTGAATGCGCGGCCAGTCCTGGCTCAGGGCATCCGGTCGCAACAGGCGGACACGGTGGCGTTGCGACTCCAGTTTCTGTTTTTCCGCACGTAATTTGTGGTTATCCAACTGGCGCAGATTATCCTCCAGCCAATAAATGCGCCAAATTTTCCATTCCTCCCACTTCGCAGGGAAATCGGCCTGGTTAAATTGCTGTCGCAGGGCTTCCCATTGCCTGACCTTGCTTTTGGGCGGAATGGGAATTTTTTTCTCCAGAAACACGCAACGCTGACCACACACGGGACAACGCACCTCGTGCGGCGTGTTGTACGACGAAACAAGATCATCCAATCGCCGCCGCACCACAACGCGGCACGCAAAGCACACCCATTTATCCGACGCCATTTCCTTGCTCCTCCTTGTTCGGCTGTTGGTCAGAATCTCCTCCGTCAGAAGAAACGGCGCTTCTGGCGAAGTTGCCGGATTGTTCGCAGCCTTGCGGTTCCGTCACAATGATGTCGGGGGACGTTCCTTCATCCATGCGAATTTTCTGCTGCCCACAGATCCGCAGTCGCGGCCATGCCGCCGGGGAGGGGCAGGCCTAGGTGGCGATGGGCGAGGGGCGTGCTCATGCGACCGCGCGGCGTGCGTTGCAGGTAGCCTTGCTGGATGAGATAGGGTTCCAGCACATCCTCGATGGTGTCCCGCGCCTCGCCGATGGCGGCGGCCAGGTTGTCGACACCGACCGGGCCGCCGCCGAACTTGCCGGTGATGGCGTCCAAGAGCTTGCGATCCATCACGTCCAGCCCCGCCGCGTCGACATCCAACATGGAGAGTGCCGCGTCGGCCACCGCGCGCGTGATGATGCCTGTCGCCTTCACGTCGGCGTAATCCCGCACCCGGCGCAGTAGACGGTTGGCAACGCGCGGCGTGCCCCGCGAGCGGCGGGCGATTTCCAGGCCGCCCTCGGCATCCATGACCACTTCCAGGAGCCGCGCCGAACGCTGGACGATGCACAGCAACTCTTCCGGCGTATAGAATTCCAATCGGGCGACAATGCCGAAGCGGTCGCGCAGGGGATTGGTGAGCATTCCGGCGCGGGTCGTCGCGCCCACCAGCGTGAAGGGCGGCAGGTCGATCTTCAGCGAACGGGCCGCCGGGCCTTCGCCGATCATGATGTCGATCTGGTAATCCTCCATCGCCGGATAGAGGATTTCCTCCACCACCGGCGAGAGGCGGTGGATTTCGTCGATGAAGAGGATGTCGCGCGGTTCAAGGTTGGTGAGCAGCGCCGCCAGGTCTCCAGCCCGCTCCAGCACCGGCCCGGAAGTCTGGCGCAGATTGACGCCCATTTCCTGCGCGAGGATGTGCGCCAGCGTCGTCTTGCCCAGGCCGGGCGGGCCGAAAAGCAGCACATGATCCAGCGGCTCGCCGCGCTTGCTTGCTGCCGCGATGAAGATTTCCAGTTGGGCGCAAATCTTGCGTTGCCCGGTGTATTCGGCCAGCCGCCGGGGGCGCAGGGCGCGTTCCTGCACCACCTCCTCGCTGGAACGCGCCTGCGGGGCAATGATGCGTTCGGCGGGGCCGGGCGCGAGGTCATCGGTTTCAATCATGCGAAAGATTCGTCCATCCACGGTTGCACGTCTCGCGGACGACAATTTCCCCGACCACGAAACTCCGGATTCTAAACCCAGGGATCGGCAAGCGGAGAAAGTTTGCGCGTTCGCCGGTGTTACGAGCTTTTGAATCTGTCCGCTTTCATGATTTTCAAATTGTCCGCTTTTTTGTGCCGTATGCCAATTGCCGGAGGGCGTAGCCCGTAGGCAATTGGCATGCGGCGGCGGAC
>JAISLJ010000195.1 GCA_031290955.1 Zoogloeaceae bacterium
CCCCCCCCCCCCCCCCACCCCCCCCCCCCGCCCCCCCCCCCGCCCCGCGCGCCCCGCGGCCGGCGGGGGCCGGCCCCCCCCCCCCAAAAGCCACGCGAATATAAACGTCCACAGGAGCCTCCTGTGCGCGTTTACAGGGCATGTTGCGAAGAGAAGAAATCAACTTCATGGGGAGAGACTCCTTGTTGGTTGCCAAGAAAAATAGTAATGGTTCTTATTACAGAAGTGCGCAATTATAACAGCACTTTCCCAATCCGCCAGAAAAAAATTCCCAATTTTCAAATTCCTGCCGTCCTCGTCTCGAATCCGAGACATAAGCTCCCATGCGGCACCTCACGCAAAGAACCGGGGCGTAGATTGCCACGGGCCTTTGGCCCTCGCAATGACGGGGATTTGGAGGTTTGGGACATTTCCGTGGGCGCTGATGTCATTGATGCGCGAAAGAAAGCGCAAGGCGTCCCAACTCTCGTCATTCTCCGGCGCGAAGCGCCGCATATGTTCCCTTGGACGGTCACTGCGGAAAGGGAGGAAGAAATGAGCGTCGCTGCGCTCCGCATGGAAGGACACCCTCACCCGGCGCTTCGCGCCACCCTCTCCCGCCAGGCGGGCGAGGGGAAAAGGCGCGCCGCCGTTCCGCATTTTGAACAACGCGCCCCGCGTTCTGGACAACGCGCCCTGCGTTCTGGACAACGCGCCCTGCGTTCTGGACAGCGGTGGGAGGGTTCGGGAAAGCGGGCGGCGATTTTTCCGCCCCTGATTCCCGTTAGCCGGGTGCGTCCTCTTCGGCGGGCGGGGTGTATTTGCGCGTGGAAAATTCGTCCTGGCGTTTTTGTTCCTGGCGATTTTCTTCCTCGCGCCTTCGTTGCTGGTGGCGCAGCGCCAGGGTGTCGATGGCTTTCAATTGGCGGTTGCGGGTCTGCCAGTGTTCCTGGCCTGCGGCCGTGTTCTGGGCCGAGGATTGCACCACGGCGGTTTGCTGGTTGATGGCCGCGTCGATCTTGTCGATGAAATGCTGGTAATTCCGCCAGGCGGGCAGGGCCAGCCCATCCGCCTGCGCCTCCCGGAAGCGTTGCATGTATTCCTCGCGGTAATCGGTCAGGAGTTTCAGGCGGCTGCGCGCGTTTTGCTCCGTCGCGATGAGCTGGCCCAGTCGCCGGGTTGCCTCGTCGGCGCGCTCGCGCATCAGGTCCAGCAGCGGCTGCAAGGTGAAGTGATCGTTCATGCGGGCGATTGTACTCGTCCTGGCGGACGGCGATGAAAAACCGGATGCGTGATTGTTTGTGCGAGCGATTGTACTCCACAGCCTGCCCCTTGAGCGCGCCGGGCGTGGATGGCACAATCCGGGCCATGAAACTTCTGGATCTTCCCTTTCTCGCGGAACTCGCCGCCCTGCGCCGGGATCTCCACACCTACCCGGAGCTTGCCTTCCGCGAAACCCGGACGGCGGAAATCGTGGCGCGGGAACTGACGCGCTACGGCCTCCAGGTGCGGGCCGGTCTCGCGGGCACCGGCGTGGTGGGCGTGCTGCGCGCCGGTTCCGGCGCGCGCATGATCGGCCTGCGCGCCGACATGGACGCCTTGCCGCTCACGGAACAAAACACCTTCGCGCACGCCTCGCGGCAAGCAGGCATCATGCACGCCTGCGGGCACGACGGGCATACCGCCATGTTGCTGGGCGCGGCGCGTCATCTGGCGGCGCATCCGGATTTCGACGGCGCGGCGGCCTTCATCTTCCAGCCCGCCGAGGAATCCGAAGGCGGCGCGAACGTCATGATCGAGGCGGGCCTGTTCCGGGAATTCCCGGTGGAATCGGTCTATGGCCTGCACAACTGGCCGGGCATCCCCGTGGGCGAGATCGGCATTCTTTCCGGCCCCGTCATGGCAAGCACCTGCCGCTTCGAGATTCGCATCCAGGGACGCGGCTGCCATGCCGCCATGCCGCATCAGGGGGAAGATACCATCGTCGCGGGCAGCCATCTGGTCGGCGCGTTGCAAACGGTGGTCGCGCGCAACCTGCATCCCGTCCATGCCGCAGTGGTAAGCGTTACCCGCTTCAATGCCGGGAGCGCCTGGAACATCCTCCCGGAAGAAGCCGTGCTTTGCGGCACGGTGCGCAGTTTTACCCGCGAAGTCCAGAGCCAGGTGGAGGCCGCGATGCAGCGGCTGTGCGCGGGTGTTGCCAGCGCCTTTGGCGTGGAAATCCACATCCGTTTCGAGGAACGCTATCCGCCCACGGTCAATTCGCCCCTGGAAACCGAATGCTGCCGCCGCGCCGCCCGGCGCTTCCTGGGAGCGGAGCGGGTGCACACCGACCTGCTGCCCTCGCTGGCGGCGGAGGATTTCTCCTACATGCTGGAAGCAAAGCCGGGCTGCTACGTCTGGCTGGGGAACGGCCTTGCCGCGGAGCCGGGCCACTCCGGCTGCTCCCTGCACAATCCCCGCTACGATTTCAACGACGAGGCGCTGGCCGTGGGCATCACCTACTGGACGCACCTGGTTGCCGAACTGCTCGGCCAGAAATAAGCCCCTCGCCCGCAGGGCAATTGCCGTCCGCCAGGACAGGGGCTACGGTGAGGAAGGAGCCGAAGATGAGGATGCGGTCGGTTTCTTCTGAGGCGGCCAGGGCCTGGGCGAAGGCATCAAGCGGCGTTGCGCAGCAGGTGATGGGCGTTTGCGCATCCACCGCCGCAACCCTGCGGGCAAGCTCCGTCGCGCAGAGGCCGCGCGGGCCGGGAAGTGACGTGAGAAACCAGTGGTCGACCTTGCCACGCAGGGCCGCAATGCCGCGCACATCCTTGTCCGCGAGCATGCCCAGCACGGCGCGTGTTTTCGGATAAAACCCCATGCTGGCAAGGTTTTGCGCCAGAACACGCATGGCTTCGGGATTATGGCCCACATCCAGCACCACGACCGGACGTCCCGGCAGCACTTGGAAGCGCCCCGGCAGATGCGCTTCCGCCAGCCCTTGCCGGATTGCCTGCATGCTGACCGGCAGGCGCGTCCCCAACGTTTCCAGCGCCGCGAGCGCGAGGGCGGCGTTCTTCAGTTGCGCCGCCCCGCGCAAGGCCGGATGCGCCAGGACGCGCCGCGTCGTCCGGTCTTCCTGGCGATGCCAATAGCGCCACTGCGGCGGAGTTTCCCCCGCTGGCGAGAATCCGCCCGTCTCATCCCCCGCAACGCCAAAATCCCGACCCAGCACCTGCAAAGGCGCACCCAAGCTGGCCGCATGGGCGACGAGGCCCTCCGGCGGCTGCGCGTCCCCGCACAGGGCCGGACGCCCGGCGCGGAAAATGCCCGCCTTCTCCCGACCAATCGCCTCGCGCGTCGCGCCCAGCCAATCCTGATGGTCAAGGTCAATCGAAGTCACCAGCGCCACGTCCGGGTCGTAGAGATTGACGGCATCCAGCCGCCCACCCAGCCCGACTTCCAGAATCAAGACCTCGCACCCGGCAGCGGCGAACACCTGCCAGGCCGCCAGGGTACCGAACTCGAAATAGGTAAGGAACACGTCGCCTGCCGCCCGCCGCGCCGCCTCGACCTGGGCAAACGCCGCGCACAGCGCCGCGTCCTCCACCGGCACGCCGCCAACGCGCACCCGCTCGTTGTAGCGCAGGAGATGCGGCGAGGCATAACAGCCCACCCGATAGCCCGCCCGATGCAGGATTGCTTCCAGGAAAGCCGCCGTCGATCCCTTGCCATTGGTGCCCGCGATGGTCAGGAGCGGGCAGGCAGGCAGCCGCCCGGAATCCCCGAAATGTCCCAGCGCCGCGCCAACCTGCCGCACCCGCGCCAATCCCAGCTCGATCCCCGCCTCCCCCCGGGGATGCCTGCTTTCCAGGAGGAGAAGCCACTCTTCCAGCGACGGCTTTGCTGCCACACGCAAACCGCCGGAACGCGCATCAGTTGACATTGGGTTTTACGGGAAACACAGGAAGGCGGATTCTAGCGCAGACGCCAGAAGTCAGGAATCTGGAACCGGAAAAACCTTCCCCCTTGCGGCGTCCCTGCGGAAATGGGGCGTGGATTGCCACGGGCCTTCGGCCCTCGCAATGACGAAGATTTGGAGGTTCGGGGCGTTTCTGTGAGCGAGCGTTTCGCCATTGCGATCACGCTTCACCTCGCCATTGCGAGGAGCAAAGCGACGCGGCAATCCATACACCCTTTCCGTCCCTGGAACGCCTCACGCGAAGAACTGGCGTGTGGATTGCCACGGGCCTTTGGCCCTCGCAATGACGAAATGGGGCGTGGTCGCAAGAATGGGACGCCCAACCCCCAACCCTTCATCGTGACCTTTCTCCCACAGACCACGTGCCTGCGGGAATGCCTTGTAAATCAACAATCACTGTCCGGCTGCCATCCAAATGATCAATTGCCGTTACACGTCTCCCAAGGCCCGATTCACCACTTCGAATACGTCCCGCGAGAGGCCCGGCTGGCTGCGCAGGCGTTCCAGCGCGGCGCGGCCTTGGGTTTGGCGGGGGGCGTCGAAACGCCGCCAGCGGTCGAAGGCGCGGGCGAGGCGGGCGGCGACCTGGGGATTCCTGGCGTCCAACACCAAGATCTGTTCGGCAAGGAAACGGTAGCCCTCGCCATCCGCAGCGTTGAAACGCGCGAAATTGCTGCCGAATCCGCGCAGAAGCGCATAGACCTTGTTGGGATTGCCCGGATCGTAGGCCGGATGGGCAGAAAGCGCGCGCACGACGGACAAGGTGTCCAGGCGGCGACTCGTGGCTTGCACGGAAAGCCATTTATCGACCACCAGCGCCTCCTCCTGCCAGGCGCGATAAAAACCATCCAGCGCGTGCTCGCGCTCCGGACATTCCCTCGTGACATTGCAGAGGACAGCGAGTGCGGCAAACTGGTCGGTCATGTTGTCCGCGTCCCGGAACTGGGCGTAGGCAAGGTCGCGGTAGTCCTGGGTATCGAGTTCCAGCAGATAGCCCAGGGCAAGGTTGCGCAGGGCGCGGCGACCTGCTTCACGCGCATCAACCCGATATTCACCCTGGGAGGCGAGGCGCTCATAAAGCATCTGAAATTCACCTTCCAGGTTTTGGGCCAGTGCCAGACGCAAGGCGTTGCGCGCCGTGTGCAGGGCCTCTGGATCCACTTCCGCCAGATGCTCCGCAAGCGTGCTCTCGCCGGGGAGGGTGAGGCATTCCGCGAGGAAGGCCGCGTCCGGGCGTTCGTCCTCCGACCCCAACGCCTTCTGGAGCAGATGCCGCGCCGCGGCAATGAATGCCTCCGGATCAAGCGTTGCCGGGCGACTTTCCACACGCGCCGCCGTCTCTTCCAGAATGATGCGGGTCGCCATGCGCTGCCCGGCTTCCCAGGCATTGAAAGGGTCGCGCTCGTGCGCCATGAGGCAGGCGAGGTCGGCATCGCTTGCGGCGGATTCGAGGATGACAGGCGCGGAAAAATCGCGGAGCAGGGAGGGGATTGGCGTCGTCGCCAGGTTCTCGAAGCGGAAGGACTGTTCTTCCTCCGTCAGGATCAGGGTACGCTCCATTCCCGGCAGTTCGTGGCCTTCCGGGTCGAAGAGCGTCACCCGCACGGGAATGACCTGCGGCCCGGCCTTTTCCTGCAAGACTTCGCGGGCCTTGGGATTTTCCTGCCGGAAGGCGAGGGTATAGCAGCGGGCGGCGGCATCGTATTCACCCTGGACGCGCACCCGCGGCGTACCGGGGAGTTCGTACCAACGCATGAACTGCGTGAAATCGAAGCCGGAGACGGCGGCCATGGCGGCAACGAAATCATCGCAGGTGACGGCGCTGCCATCATGACGACGGAAATACTCGTGCAGCCCGGCGCAGAAAGTGTCGCGGCCAATCAGGGTTTCGATCATGCGCACGACTTCCGCGCCCTTCTCATAGACCGTGGCGGTATAGAAATTGTTGATTTCCATGTAGGAGGCGGGACGCACCGGATGCGCCATCGGCCCCGCGTCCTCCGGGAACTGGATGGCGCGCAGGGCGCGTACCTCGCGGATGCGCGCCGTGGCCGGATTGTGCAGGTCCGCGCCGAATTCCTGGTCACGGAACACGGTGAGACCTTCCTTCAGGGAAAGCTGGAACCAGTCGCGGCAGGTAACGCGGTTGCCGGTCCAGTTGTGGAAGTATTCGTGCGCCACCACCCGGTCGATGCCTTCAAAATCCGCGTCCGTCGCAATGTCGGGACGCGCCAGCACGTAGCGGGCATTGAAGATGTTGAGTCCCTTGTTCTCCATCGCGCCCATGTTGAAGTCGCTCACGGCGACGATCATATAGCGTTCCAGATCGCATTCGAGGCCGAAGCGTTCCTCATCCCAGCGCATCGCCTTCTTCAGTGCCAGCATGGCATGGGCGCACTGGTCGAGCTTGCCCAGTTCCACGTAAATGGCAAGCGCAACCTCGCGCCCGCTCGCCGTAATGAAGGTGTCGGCGCGAACATCCAGACGCGCGGCGACAAGCGCGAACAGGTAACAGGGCTTGGGGAAGGGATCACGCCAGACGGCGCAGTGCCGCCCGTTTTCCTCATCGTGCGCGGAGATCAGGTTGCCATTGGCGAGGAGTACCGGGAATTCCGCCTTGTCGGCATGCAGCGTCACCGTGTAGGCGGCCATGATGTCCGGGCGATCCAGGAACCAGGTGATGCGCCGAAACCCTTCCGCCTCGCACTGCGTGAAGTAGCCGCTTTGCGAGCGATACAGGCCGGAAAGGCGCGTGTTGGCGTCCGGATGAAGACGTACCCGGGTTTCCAGCACAAAACGTTCCGGCAAGTTGGAAAGGATGAGCCGGTTGCCCGCGATGCTGTAGGGATGCGGTTTGCCATTGACCCGGACTTCCAGCGTTTCCAGTTCTTCACCATCCAGTTTGAGTTGCGTGTTGTCCGGCGCGTCTTCAGCACGGACGCATTCAAGATGCGCCTTGACGAAGACCAGTGTCTGCGCCTCTTCGCGCTGGAAGGAAACATCCAGCGCCACGGTTTCAATTCGGTAAACGGACGGCGCGTAATCCTTGAGGAATGTAGTCTGGGGGGTATCGGTTTTCATGGCGGGATGTTCCTGTGTCCTGTGCGGAACAAAGCATGATACGGCAAGGAAAAAGAAGCGCGTCAACAGAAACATCATTCCACCCCGCTTCCATGTTGTGTTTTGGTCCTGGCGGACAGCGATTGCCCTGCGGGCGTCGGCGATACCGCTGT
The DNA here is from genome assembly GCA_031290955.1 of Zoogloeaceae bacterium. Taxonomy (GTDB): domain Bacteria; phylum Pseudomonadota; class Gammaproteobacteria; order Burkholderiales; family Rhodocyclaceae; genus Azovibrio. Next base: position 7,180 of record JAISLJ010000195.1, read on the forward strand.
TTTGTCGTTGGCAGAATCAATTCCTGCGACGAACTTCCTGATATATGGCATAATCCGCACAATCTTTCACCGGAGAAGGTGGCGAACATGGCAATGAAGCATTCGTGGGGAAGCTGGAGGGCCTGGCGGTTTTGCTGCAAGGTTCTGTTTTGGGCAGGCATCTCCCTGTGGGCGGGACATATCGGGGCGGAGGACGATCCCGCCAACGTGGAACTGGTCGGCGTCATGGGGGGAAGCAAGGCGATCCTGGCCATTGATGGCGCGGCGCCGCGCACTATGTCTCCCGGGCAGGTGTATCGGGGCGTCAAGCTGGTTTCCGTGCGGGAGAACAGCGCCACGGTCACGATCAACGGCAAGCCCCGTACCGTGCGCATCGGCCAGAATCTGGTCATGGGCGCTCCTGCTGGCAGCGAATCCGGCGCTACGGCCGTCATCATGAAGGATACCAACGGGCATTTCCAGACCAGCGGCAGCATCAACGGCCATGGTGTGAAATTTCTGGTCGATACGGGTGCTACGTCGGTGAGTATGGGCGCGAGCGACGCCCAGCGGATGAAGCTGGATTTGAGCAAGGCCGAGCCGATCGCCAGCCAGACCGCCAATGGCGTAGTCAAGGTATTCAAGCTGAAGCTCCGCTCCGTCAAGGTGGGCGACATCGAGCTGCACGATGTGGATGGCGTCGTGCATCCGACGGTGAACATGCCGCAGGTGCTCCTGGGGATGAGTTTTATCAGCCGCGTCCAGATGAAGCACGAGGGTGACATGCTGATATTCCGGCAGCGTTTCTGAGCAATCCGGAGCAAAAATTCTGGTCGTGCCGCCCCTCCGCGCCCCTGATGATCTGAAGCGCGTCCTGCTCCCGGAGCCGCCGCAGCCTGACAGGGAAATGGAGCAGGGAAGCATCCTGGCGGCAGTTCTTTTCCCACTGGTTCCGCGCCCTGAAGGCGTCCAGGTACTTTTGACCCGGCGCACCGAGCATTTGCGGGATCATCCCGGGCAGATCAGTTTTCCCGGCGGGCGCATGGAGCCGGAAGATGCTTCGCCACGCCACGCCGCTTTCCGGGAAGCCTTCGAGGAAATCGGCCTGCCTGTGGAACATCCGGCGCTCCTGGGCTACCTGCCCGCATACCTGACCGTGACGGGCTTCCTGGTCTATCCTGTCGTCGCGTGTGTCGCCCCGCCCTTCACCCTGCGGCTGGATCGCTTCGAGGTGGCCGAAGCCTTTGAGGTTCCGTTCGCTTTCCTGATGAATCCTGCCCATCACCGCGAGGAAAGCCGGATGTACAAGGGGATCCGTCGCGCCTACCACGTCATCCAGTACCGTGAGCATTCGATCTGGGGCGCGACGGCGGGCATCATTCTCTCCTTGCACCAGCGACTGGCAGGGAAAATTTGAAATCGTGATGATGCTGTTGTCCCGCACAGGGACTTCAACGAATCAAATACATATAAACAAATAAGAATAAGATCGTTCCACTCCTTCCCCGGATTTGCGTACAGTAGGCGCTCACCAATTTCTGGAGGATCACCATGCAGTTCAACCATTTCAATCATTTCCGTCGTGGCTTGGTCGCTGTCGCCTTGGGAACGGCCTTGGGTCTTGTCGGGGGCAGCGCCTTTGCCGCCGATATCACCCTGCTCAATGTTTCCTACGATCCCACCCGCGAGTTGTACCAGGACTATAACGCCGCTTTTGCCAAGTATTGGAAGCAAAAGAGTGGCGATACCGTCACCATCAAGGCTTCCCACGGCGGTTCCGGCAAGCAGGGGCGTTCCGTGATCGACGGGCTGGAGGCGGATGTCCTGACCCTGGCCCTGGCCTATGACATTGATGCCGTCGCCAAGGCGGGCCTCCTGAAAGCTGACTGGCAGAAGAAGCTGCCCCTGAATGCCTCGCCCTACACATCGACCATCGTGCTGCTCGTGCGCAAGGGCAACCCCAAGAACATCAAGGATTGGGGCGACCTGGTGAAGCCGGGAATCGAGATCGTCACGCCGAATCCCAAGACTTCCGGCGGGGCGCGCTGGAATTACCTTGCGGCCTGGGGCTACGCCAAGCAGCTTCCCGGCGGCAATGACGCCAAGGCGCAGGAATTCGTGAAGAAACTCTTTGGCAACGTGAAGGTGCTGGATTCCGGCGCGCGCGGTTCAACCATCAGCTTTGTGGAGCGCGGCATCGGCGATGTCCTGATCGCTTGGGAAAACGAGGCCTATCTTTCCGTGAAGGAACTGGGGCCGGATAAATTCGATATCGTGACGCCTTCCGTCTCCATCTTGGCCGAGCCGCCGGTTGCCGTGGTCGACAAGATCGTGGACAAGCGCGGCACGCGCACGGTCGCCACGGAATACCTGAAATACCTCTATTCCCCCGAGGGTCAGGAAATTGCCGCCAAGAACTTCTACCGCCCCAGCGACAAGAACGTGGCCGCGAAGTACGCCAAGCAGTTCGCGCCTGTAAAACTCATCACCATTGACGAGGTATTTGGCGGCTGGGCCAAGGCGCAGCAAACGCATTTCTCCGACGGCGGCGTCTTCGACCAGATTTCCAGCAAATAGTAGCGTTAGACATTTTCTTGTCTATCTCCGTCTCGGGAGGGTTTACCCCTCCCTCTTTTTTGCGTTTTTTTGAAGCGATCACACAGAAACTTTATTTCTTGGGTCACAACACCGTCCATCCAAAGCAAAAAGATATCCGGAATCCGGGGAAAAACCAAAGGTGGAAAGAATTCCCGTTGGCAAGGCCGCCGCATATTGAATAAAAGTGTTATCCTTATCGCCGTGTTCAATCCGGCCTGCCGCGACATCCTGTGTTCGCTGCCGCACAGAACGGGCGTCCGTTCATTTCCACAAGTGTTCAAAATCAGGAGATTTCCATGAAACATCGTATGATTCCCCGCTTCTTGCTGGCGTTGACCGTCAGTATATTGACCTGTGCCGTGGCGCTGGCTGCGCCGCCGGGACAGGACAGGCACGAGCGCGACCATGATCGTGGCCGTCCCGCGCAACGCGCCGAACCCAATCGTCGTCCGCCTCCGCCGCCGCGTCGCGTCGCGCCCGCCCGCCGCGCCCCCGCGCCGACGTTCCATTTTGAAGATCGTCATCGCGGCAGTGCCCGGGATTATTTCCGCCGCGAATATACGAAAGGCCGCTGCCCGCCCGGACTAACCCGCCGTGGCGCGGGTTGCGCGCCACGCGCCGCGCGCGCCTGGACGCGGGGACGGGTGTTGCCGCGCACGGTGGTCTATTACGAGGTGCCCGCGCCACTGATCGGCGCGTTGCCGCCGCCGCCGCGCGGACATCGCTATGTGCGCGTCGCGGGCGATATCCTGCTGATCGCCATCGGCAGCGGTCTGGTGATCGACGCCATTCAGGATATCTTCGACTGAAAACGCCAAGGCTTAGAAACTCGCGTCCGCGCCCATTCCCTGTCATTCCCTCCTTCCTGCGGGAGGAGGGAATTGATCCAGGATTGCCACTTTCCTGAATGGCAAGCAGGTCGTTGAAAAAATCATTTTCCTTGGCGTTGCCGCCTTGTATTTGTATCAACCAAACAAATGAAATCCCGCGTCTTTACCTGCCGGGCAAAAACCTTGCAGCAGGTCGGGGGAGTGTATCCGCTCAGGGATGAATCAGGCCCGGTTTGCGCTGGTTCAGTTTTTTCGCCTGCATCGAAGTAATGAGGATGCTGAAGTTTTCCCCACTTTTCAGGCGGAAGTGTGCTTTGAATGGGATGAAAAAAACCGGCCCCGCCGCCACGCCCAAAGACATCCCGATGATATTCAGTTTCATGGCAGTAACCAGAACGATCACGAAAAACGCCACGAAATACAACACGAACGCCACGATGAACAGCAGCCACGGATTCTGGATCAAGCGCGGGATCACCTTGTCTCGATACTCCCATCTTGCGTCGGCGATGTCGTCAACGGCAAATGTCCTGACTTGGCTTCCCGCCTTGTTCGCAATGGAAAAGGAGAGGTCGTCGGCAATGAGCAAGGTGTGATCCCGCCCGAAATCCCCGGCAGCAATCTTGCATTTTATCGACATGGTTTCTTTCCTCCAGAAGTGGTTTGCAGGCAGCTGAAGAGGCGCATTCTAGCGCATTACCGGGCTGCCGTTCGCCTCCCGAATGGCCTGCCGCAGGCTTCAGCCATGCCGCCACACCTTGATCGACGAGACGGCGAGAATGGCAGCCAAAAGCGGCGGTAGCGCGCCTTCCGGAACGATGCCCAGCAGATGTCCGCCGAGCCACGCGCCCAGGAGGGAACCCGCAGCCATCACGAGGACGAAGCGTTTGTTCTCTCGCAAGGCCACAAAACTGCCGTCCCGGCGATAGCGGGCGAAGCCGACGAGCAGGGTCGGCAGGCTGATCGCCAGCGAGAGGCTGCCTGCCAGCCGGATGTCCGCGCCGAACAGGAGCATCAGGGTCGGGATGAGCAATTCGCCGCCCGCCACGCCCATCAAGGCCGCCACCACGCCAATGCCAAACCCGGCGGCCACGCCTGCCGCCATCTGTGCCGTGCCCGTCAACAGGGGCGCGCCAGCCACTCGCTCGTGCCCGATGAGCAAGAGCACAGCCATTCCCACCAGCAGCACGGCAAGGACGCGATACAAAGTCCGGCTTTTCATCCGGATGGCCCAGCCCGCCCCCAGCCAGGCGCCCAGGAGACTGCCCGCGAGCAGGTTCACGAGGATGGGCCACTGCGCGACAAGCGCCGCGAACGGTACCGCCTCGGCGCGGAACAACAGGGCGGAGGCGACGACCACGAGACTCATCGCCTTGTTGAGGATGACTGCGGGCAAGGCGGCAAAGCCGAACAGGCCAATGAGGAGCGGCAAGCGAAATTCCGCCCCGCCCAGGCCAACCAGCCCACCCAGGGCGCCGATTGCGACGCCCCAGACCAGGGCGAGCAAGAGCCGCCCGCCGGATTCATCCTGTTGTGTGGAATGGGGGAACATGGGGAATGTCGCCTTGTGCGTTCTTGTACGTTTTGTCCGCAAAAAAGCCGACGGTTTGCCGTCGGCTTGTTTTGTGCGGATTTGACGGGGAAGGACTTACTTCAGCGTCAGAATCCATTTCACGAGGGTGGTGGCGTCCGCTTCGGAGACCGTTGCCTTGTTCGGCGTCATGGGAACATTCCCCCACACGCCAGAACCGCCTTCCAGCACCTTTTTCACCAGATTGGCAGTATCGGCAGGCTTGTATTTCGCCGCGACTTCCTTGTAGGCCGGGCCGATGATTTTCTTGTCAACAGCATGGCAGACCGTGCATCCCTTGGCCTTGGCCAAGGCTTCGTTGGCCTGTGCCTGTCCGGCCACGACAAGGCTGGCAACGGCCAGCGCAATACGGATTGTCTTCTTCATTGCTCTCGCTTCCTTTGGGTTGTTATGGGAAAAACGCGAATCGAGATGCTACTCCAGAAGCACGGGATTGACAACGGCAAATCACTTTCCATCCGCGTCGTATGCCGGAATCGTGGAAGAAAAACATCACAACGGCTTTTGCTTGTGATGCTCCGGCACAACGATGGTATACACCGCGATGCGCGTCCCGACGCCGCGCAGCATCACCTCGCCCAGGGAGCGGGTCGCATGCCGCCGCACCTGCGCCTGGGCGCAGGGGCCGATGAGGAGCTGCGTCGGGAAATCGCGCGCGACCGATTCCAGCCGTGCCGCGAAATTGATACAGTCGCCCACGGCGGTATAGGTGCTGCGAAATGGCGTGCCCAGGTCGCCGACCAGCGCCGGGCCGCTTTCGATGCCGATGCGCACACGCACCGCCGGGAATCCGGCGGCCTTCTGCTGCACGTTGAAGAGTTCCACTTCATGCTGGATTTCCAGCGCCGCCTCCACCGCCTTGTCCGCTTGGTCGGCGCAGACGAGGGGCGCGCCCCAGAAGGCCACCAGGCCATCGCCGCTGTATTTGTCCAGCGTTCCGTCGTGGGCAAGCACTGGGCGGGTCAGGCAATCCAGAAAGTCCTTCGTCACCTGCGCCGCGTCCTCCAGTTCCAGGGCGGAGGTCATGCGCGTATAGCCTTCCATGTCCGCCACCAGCACCGTGATCTCGCGCAGGGTCGGAACCAGGCGGTACGCCTCGCCCTGACGCACCAGTTCCTCCAGCACGGGCCGGGCCACGTAGTGGGACAGGAGCGCCAGCACATGCCGGTTCTGTCGCTGGGTTTGCCGCCATTCATGGGGAACGATGGTCAGGAGCAAGAGGAGATAGCCGACCAGCGGCGCGAGGAGGGAACGTTCCACCTGTTGCGTCACGCCGAAGAACGCAAGGCCCAGCCAGAGCGCCCCCAGGCCGAGCAGCAGGAGAACGCTGCCCCATGCTGTCATGCGACGAATCCAGTAGACCGCGAGGAACATCGAGAGGAGCGCATAGACCAGAAGGAGGACAGCAACGCGCCCGCCAGGGAAGGAGACCTTGCCGCCGGAGATATCCAGCAGGGCAGAGACGCTCTGCGCATGCACGAGCATGCCGGAGACCAGCGGATCGAGCGGTGTGCTGACCCGGTCGCCCAGGCTGAGCGATGAGGAGCCGACGATCACGTAGCGGCCCTCGACCAGGGCGTGCGGCGCGTTGAGCGCCAGGATCTCCGCGGCGGGGATCACGGTATAGGCGTCCGTGGTGTGTCGGAAGGGGATGCGCCACTGGCTCTCCACACGCAGCCGGGGCAAGGGCGGCGCGTCCGGCGGCGCGCAGTGGACAAGGGCCAGCGCGAACTGGGGAAAAGCCGCCGACCCATGCCGCGCGAATACCGGCGTATGGCGCAGCACGCCATCGGAAGCCGGGACATAGCCGATATTGCCCACGCAACGGGCGGCCTCGCTCAGGCTCGCGTGGTTGGCGATATGGCCGAAGGCGGGCAGCGTCGGGTTTTCCCCGACCGGCAAGGAAGGCCGGGCCAGCGTTCCCTGCGCGAGCCGGGGCACCCTGGGCGTGAAATCGAAGACTTCGGCGAGCGTCACCGGCGCGTAGCGGGCCAGCATGGCAAGGCGCGTGTCCCCTTCGGAATCGCCCGCCTCCGGGAAAACGATATCGAGTCCCACCGCCTTCGCCTGGTAATCGGTGAGCAGGACTTCCACGAGATCCGCCACGCGGCTGCGCGGCCAGGGCCAGGGACCCAGGCGGCGCAGGCTGTTGTCGTCGATATCGACGATCAACACCCGCTCTTCCGGCGTACCATCCGCCACCGCGCGCAAAAAGACATCGCGCAGGCTCTCGTCGAAATGGCGAAACAAGGTCGGCGGGAAGGTCTCCAGCAACAGGAGCAGCAGGGAAGCCGCCAGCGCAATGCCCCAGCGCGCAAGATTCCCCTGCATCCACGCGGACTTTTTCTCCGTCGCCATTGTCTACGCGGACTGGATTTCCGGCACGATCATGTCCCGGCCAGCGGCGGCATCCTTCAATACCTGCGGCTGCCGGACGATCAGGCGACGCAGATCCTTTTCCACCACGCCCTTGCGAATCAGCAGGGAGAGCGCGCGCGAAACCGTCTCCCGGCTGGTGTTCACCATGATGGCGACTTCCTGCTGGGTCGGCATGCGTTCGATCACGACGAGACCGCCGGGAGCCATGACCGTCAGTTGTTGCAGGAGCGCAAAGACGCGCTGGAAGGCGTTGGGAATGCCCAGGATGGCGCGGTAGCTGGAGGATTTCCGGAGCGCGGCGGCCATGCGGCGCAGGACGCGCTCGGCCACCAGCGGATGGTGGTAGATCAGCGTTTGCGCCTGCTTTCGGGGGAGAAAGGCGAGGAGCGACGGCTCGCAGGCAATGACCGAGGCCGAGCGCGGCTCATCGTCGATGATGGCGAGTTCGCCCAGGTAATCGCCGGGCAGGATGAAGGAAAGCCCGACCTCCTTCCCCTCCTCGTTGGTATCAACGGCCTGGAGACGCCCGGCGAGCACGAAGACGAGGGCATCCCCGACGCCGCCCTTGTGCAGGACATGCGCGCCCCGCGCCGCCTGGCGGATTTGCAGGACGGAAGCCACCTGCCGCAGCGTTTCGGCATCCAGGCCACGCAACAAGGGGATGTTTTGCAGGTTGATGGTGATCGTCGGCTTCTCGGCCCCCCTGCCGGGGGAAGCCGTGACCAACGGTGCGGGATTGGGAGGAGATTTCTTGTTCATCACAAACGCAGCCTAGTTTGAAACCGTCCCCTTCCGGGGGAGCATCCGGCATGAAAGGAACATTTCCACCCACGCCATGCCGCCCAGACACACGAACGCCAAACAAAACACGTCCGCCCCAGGCAGCCACAACCCGGCAAGGATACCATAGGGGAAGAAGGGCTGGGGACAGGAGACAGAAGAGAAATCAGCATGGATTGCCACGCAACCCAAACCCTCCGCTTGCGAGGAAACAAGTGGATTGCCACGGGCCTGCGGCCCTCGCAATGACGACAAAGTGGGGGGAGCATCCTGCTCCCCCGTGGGATGGAGAGGGCGGCAGGATGCCGCCCCCACTTTTGGAAACCCGCGTCATGACGAAACGCCCACCCGTAATAACGCGCCCAAGCCCAAAATCTTCGTCATTGCGAGGAGCATAGCGGCGCGGGCTACGGACGGCAATTTCTTTCGCAAACATCAACAGCATCGTCATTGCGAGGCGCGAAGGAGGCGGCAATCCATCCCGCCTTGCCATTCGCGGTCCCCGTGCCTATGGCACTTCGGTGATTTCAGGATTTCCCATGAATGTGAGGCGGGCATTCAGGGCGCGGGTGATGGTGATGGCGCCGTTGGCGTCGATACGCAGTACTTGGTTTGCCCCCAGTTTCCGGGCGACCTCCTGCCAGGCATGGGGACCGGCGATGAAGATGGGTTTTGTGAGGGCATCCGAGGAAGCGCCTGCGCTGGGACCAGGCGGGATCAGTACCGTGACGGCCTGGGTATGCTGTACGGGCGCGGCGGCAGCGGGGTCGAGCAGGTGGCTGTAACGCTGGCCCTCCAGTTCGAAGAAGCGCTGGTAGTCGCCGGAAGTGCCAATGGCCTCGCCATCCCGGAGTTCCAGTACCGCAAGCGGTCCCGGCGCGCGCGGGTGCTGGATGCCGACCCGCCAGGGCACGCCGGATTTGTCGCCCAGGGCCATGACGTTGCCGCCAATGTTCACCAGCGCGTTGCGAACGCCGCGCTGCTTCAGGATCGCCGCCGCCCGATCCAGCGCCACGCCTTTCAGGTAACCGCCGAAATCCAGCGCCAGCGCGGGATTGACGCTCTCGAGCGTCTCCCCCTTGACGCGAATCTGGGCAATGGAGGCCGGATGCGCCCGCCATGCCGCGAGAGCCTCCGCTGCGGGAAGCCGCGCCACAAAATCGTCGGTATGAAATCCCCAGAGCGCAACCAGGCGGCCAATGCCGGGGTCGAAGCGGTAGTCGCCCCGTTCGGCCAGCGCCTGTGCTTCCAGGATGAAAGCCCGCAATTCAGGACTGACGACGGCAGGCTCGCCTTGCGCGAAGGCCGCGTTGACCGCTGTGAGTTCGGAGATCTCCCAGGCGTGATAGGCGCGGTGCAGGCGGTCGAATTCCCGCAGTGCCTGCGCGGCGGCGGCATGGGCCTCTGCTTCCGGCATTCCGGTAATGAGGATTTCCACCCGCGTCCCGAAAACGAAGGATTCCTGCGCCACGAGCGGCGGCGGACGCTGGCACGTGGCGCACAGGAGCGCGAGGGCAAGGAGGAGGGCTGGCGCGACGCGCTTCAGGAAACGCACAGGCGCTCCAGCAGGGTGATGACGGTGCCCGCCGCGTCAAGGCCGATCTGCTGCTTGCGTCCGACCATGCAGGATGGGACCAGGTCGTTGATTGCCGTTTGACAGAAATTCAATATAAATCACTCGGGGACAATGGAAAATTCTATCCCGATAATTTTCCGCACGAACTCTTCCGAGTCTCTGAGAGAAAATTCAAACAGAAACCATTGCTCCTTCATCCTTCTAAAACTCAAATAAGAACCGGCAAGCGAACCATTTGAACACTCTATAACATATGTTCTCATATCAAAAATCTCACCTCTTATCTTTTTGTCCACAGGGTAAATCGCATAAGGTTTGCAGTATCCGAGCCCTTCTTTCCAAGACTGACCGTGATCACCTCTCGAAGGGAGATCAAGGTATTTTGAAAATAGATTGACCAAACAATCATCCTCCTTCGAACTTGACATGATGCACTTAAAATACATTTTCTCGAACGCATCCCGATCCTCAATCGGCATCGACTCGCTCGCCAGCGCAGCAGTGGAGAGGAAGAGTCCAGCCAAGAGGTCCAGGCCATGCTTCAGAGAGAACTTCATCATCTTGAAGCTCCAAGACAGGTGGAAGAAGGCCGTGATTCTACACGAATTCCCGTGCCACACAACCACTGCTGTAGCGAGTGTAGCGAGCTTCCTATCTGTCCACCTTTGTAGCGCGATAGTTGTCCGGTCGTCATAGTATCTCCCTGGGAATTCCAAGGAGGCTTGAGATGAAGCGGACGCTCGTGCA
>JAISLJ010000196.1 GCA_031290955.1 Zoogloeaceae bacterium
CATGGCATAAACCGCGCCCGCTGACGCCCGATCAGGAGAACAGCAACGAAAAATCACCCTCCCAAGGAAAGCACCACGGCTTCAGCAGATGCCGCGGGAAAAGTTTTGCAAAAGGCTCACAAAACTGGCAAGCTTCCAGTCATCACTTCCACATTCTGGGCAAGACATCGAAAAATTCTCCATGGATAATAGGTGGAGAGCATCATACCTTGCACAATGGTTCCCTGCAACATACCAGCCGTAGGTCACTCAAGGAAAGAACTTTTGCTTCTTTCCAGTAATCGCCCTGTACTCCATCTGAAACCACGCATGGATACTGTCTACAGGGGCTTCGACAACCCCAAGTATCATAAACGTCTCCTTGCTCCGGTCTTCCCCGAATGGCTGGACAACATTGATTTTGCCTGGGTAAAGCAAACGATAGATACCCAGATCAACAATGCTGGTTTTGCCATCAAATTTGTAAGGAAACCCGCCAACAAGACCAGCCCTTCCCTGCGGAAACTGCCACAGGAAAACCCCGGTAATCATTGGAGTTTTCGCCCACTTGTCCTTGCGATAATCATAGCAAGTGTAGCCCGTCGCAATCGAGAAATCGCGCAAACGGGCTTGCTCTGACTTGTACATGTCCTTCCACTTCGGCATCTCCAAACGGATGCGCTGAGGCATACAGTCTTTAAACGTTTTGCGCTCTTCCGGTTTTACATCAGTTTGCGCATGCACAAGCTGCAAATGACTCATGTTCTTTCCTCCTCAACAGTAGAAATACTTACCCCCGGAGCGCAGCCCATTGACTGCGCATGATTTCGGAATCCTCCCGGTCATTCAGCCACGAGGCGTATGCCTCGTGGTCGAATTCAATCAGGGAGACGTTATCAGGGTACATTGACAGGATTTCCGCGCATGCGGACCGATACGGATAGAATAGGATGGGTTCCCGATCAGGGGCGGCTCAAGCCGTTTCTTCCTTCGGGTCGCGGGAGAGGAGTTGTCCCACGGCGTCTTGCAGGGAAAGGCGGCCTTCCAGGAGGGCGGCTACGGAAGTGGAGATGGGCATTTCCACACCCAGTCTTTCCGCCAGGCGACGCACCGCGAAGGCTGTATGCACGCCTTCGGCCACATGTCCCAGTTCCGCCTGGATTTCCACGAGCGCCTTCCCGGCGGCAAGGCCCAGCCCGACTTGCCGGTTGCGGGAAAGATCGCCGGTCGAGGTCAGGATCAGGTCGCCCATGCCGCTCAAGCCCATGAAAGTTTCCTTCCTGCCGCCCAGGAAGGAACCCAGGCGGGCCACTTCGGCAAGACCACGGGTAATCAGGGCGGCCCGGGCGTTGCTGCCCAAGTCGAGACCGTCGGAGACGCCCGCCGCGATGGCGAGGATATTCTTGACCGCGCCGCCAACCTCCACGCCAATCAGGTCGTCCGAGACATACAGGCGCAACGAACCGCCATGCAGCGCATCCACCAGGGCGCGCGCGAAGGCGCGGTCACGGGAGGCGAGAAGGATGGCGGTCGGCAGGCCCGCCGCCACTTCCCGCGCAAAACTGGGACCGGCCAGCGCGCCGCAGGGAATCCCGGGCAACTCGGCCTCGACGATCTCATGCGGCAGGGCGCTGTCCTCTTCCGCCTCGAAGCCCTTGCACACCCAGAGAAAGGGCGTCCGGAGCGCAAGGCCGGAGAGCGTCCGCAGGAGCGTGCGCAAACCGGCAATGGGTGTGGCGAGGAGGAACAGTTCGGCCCCCTGGGTCGCCTGGCGCAAATCGCCCTCCACCCGGAGCGCGTCGGGAAAGGGAAAGCCCGGCAGGTAGCGACGGTTTTCCCGGCGGGCGCGCATTTCGGCGACGAGACTTGCTTCCCGCGCCCAGAGCGTGACTTCGTGCCGGGCCGCGAAGGTGAGCGCCAAGGCAGTGCCCCACGCGCCTGCGGCGAGAACGGAAATCTTCATAGGCCCCAGATTTGCGTGATCCGCACGAAACCACTCGCGCCGTCCCGGTGCCGTACCTTGGCCCAGCCGGTCTGGCCGGATTCCAGAAGTTCCAGCGCCACCCACTTTTCCGCCTGGAAGACGATGGGCGCATCCATGCTGGCGCTCTTGCGCACATCCGCCCGCGTGGCTGTCACCACCACCGTGCGGCGCGTGGAAAGCGCCCGGCTTTCGACCCAGGCGAGCGTGCCTTCCGCGTCACGCGCCTTGATCCAGCCATCGCCCTGGTGGATCAGGATTTCCAGCGGCGTACCTTCCTTGAGGAGATAGAGCTTCTTGCCCCGTGGCGCTTCGTGGAACACCGCCACCGGCGCCGCGACGGAGCGGTATTCCAGCGCCCGCGCCGTCCCGGCGAATCCCCCGGCCAGGGCAAGGAAGACGAAGCAGCCGACCAGTCCGCGACGCATCATGCGCGACTCCCGCTCACTGGATCGTCGCGCCTGCCGCCCCGGCGCTCGCGGCCCGTTCTTCAAGGCGGGAAAGATAAATGGCCTCGAAGTTGACAGGTTGCAGCACCACCGGCGGAAACCCGGCGCGCGTCACGGCGCTGGAAATGACTTCGCGCGCGTAGGATTGCAGGATGTTGGGGCAGGCCACCGCCAGGAGCGGTTCGATTTCCTTCTCCGGGATGTTGACCAGCCGGAAGATGCCTGCCTGCCCCGCTTCCACCAGGAAAACGGGCTTTTCCCCGAGCCTTGCGGTCACGGTGATCGTGAGCAGAACGTCGTAAGCGCCCTCGCCCAGCGCCGTTCCCTGCGTGGCAAGCTGGATATCGACCTCGGGCGCGGATTGTTCCAGGAAAATGCCCGGCGCGCCGGGCACCTCGACGGAAAGATCCTTCAGATAGAGTTTTTCGATGCCGAAGAAAGGTTGCTGGGATGTTTGGCCCGTACCGGGCGTCTGGTTCTGTTCCATGAAGCGTTTTCCTCCTTAACAGGGAAAGGTGATGCAGTGTTGAAAAGCGGTGGTGATCCGCCGAAGCGGGAGAAAACAAGGTGGGCGCAAAGCGGACGTCATGTGCCGTTTCGTCATTTGCCGCTCCGCTTCAGGGGCAGCCCGGCGCGTATCCAGGCGTCGATGCCGCCTTCCAGCGTGTTGAGACGGGTAAATCCCAGCCGCTGCAACTGGGCGCATGCCTGACCGGCGCGCACACCGGAAGTGCAGACGAGCAACAGGGGCTTTTCCTTCAGGGCTTCCAGTTCGCCCGCCCGCGCGCGCAATTCCTGGAAAGGAATGTTGCGGGAACCCGGAAGCTGACCAGCCTCGAATTCCCGCGCCTCGCGCACATCAATCACGATGGCGTCCTCGCGGTTGATGAACTGGGTGGCCAGCACCGGCCCCAGAGGCTTCCCCGCTTGCCGGAAGCCGGGCCAGACCAGCATGAGGCCACTGCCGACGGCAATGGCGACAAGAAAGATGTTGTCCTGGATGAACGTCAAGGGAGACACGTGCGTGGATTCCTCGAAGAAAATGTAAATATGCGCAAAATCATAGGACTTCGCGCCTTGTGCCGCTAACGGGAAAACGGCGGAACATTATAAAATAGTTTCCCGTTGTTGCCCCGATCATTTTGCCGGATGGCGTGACGCGCTGCGCGCTTGCGTCCGGATGGCATACAAAAGGTTCCTGAACGCTGTGCTTTTCCGTGTTTTCCACCTGTGGTTTTTCGCCGCGCTCGCAGTGCTCCTGCCAGGCGTGGCTCCATCTTGCCTTGCCGCGCCGGAAACCCCGGCGGAGATCGCCAGCAAGAAGGAAGACCTGGAAGCCCTGCGCGCGCGTCTGGATGCCTTGAAGCGGGAACTTTCCGCCCGCGAGGAATCGAAGAACGACGCGCTCGATCAATTGCGGCAATCGGAAGAAGAAATTTCCCGCCTTGAACGCACCCTCTTCGCGCTCCGCAAGAACCGGAGCCGCCTGCAAAAGGAACTGGAGGCGCTCAACCGGCGGGCAAAGGAACTGGAACAGACGCTCTCCGGACAGCGCGCCCAACTGGAAAGACTCCTCTATCGCCAATACACGCGCAGGGGGCCGGAAGATCCGCTCCTCTTCGCGCTGAACGGGGAAGACCCGAATGTGCTGGCACGCGACCTCTACTATCTTTCCATGATCGCCCGCGCCCAGAACACGCTGCTGGTCGGGATGCGCGCCGCGCTGGAAGAGCAGCGGCAACTGGCGGCAGAGGTCCAGGCCCAGGCCCAGGCGCTCGCGGATGTGGAAGCGCGCCAGGAGCGCGAGCGCGCTGCCCTCCTGCGCGAGAAAAAGGCGCGGCAGACGACCTTCAACCGGATCGCGGGCCAGATTCGGGCACGGCGGCGGGAAATCGGCGTCCTGGAACAGAACGAGCGGCGCCTCTCCACACTGGTCGCGCGCCTCACCACATTGCTCGGGAAGTCGCCCGGAACCGCGCCGCCGCCCGTGCGCGCGATCATCCGCTCCAGGCCTTCCGAAGCGCCGACAAGCCAAACGCCGAAACTTCCCCCCGTAACGCCCGGTAACTTCGCGCGGCTAAAAGGTCTCCTGCGCCTGCCTGCGCCGGGGCAGATCGTTGGTCGTTTCGGGGAAAAGCGCGACGAAGGCAATGCCGCCTGGAAAGGCTTGTACATCCGGGCGCCGGAAGGCAGCGAAGTCCGGGCCGTCGCCAACGGTCAGGTTGTTTACGCGGAGTGGATGCGCGGTTTTGGCAATCTGCTCATCATCGACCATGGTTCCGGGTATTTGACGGTCTATGGCAATAATCACGCCCTTCTGAAAGAAGTGGGCGAACAGGTTCTCGGAGGCGAAACCGTGGGCATTGTCGGCAATAGCGGCGGTGAACAGGATTCCGGTTTATACTTCGAGCTTCGTCATCAAGGTCAGGTGCTTGACCCCATGAAATGGATCTCCCTCAAATGAAAAAACTGCAATCCATCAGCCTCGTCCTGGGCGCGTTCCTCCTGGGCGCGTTCGTCAGTCTGCAAATCCCCGCCTTCGCCCAGAAGAGCGCCCGCACGGATGGCCTTCCCGTGGAAGACCTGCGGGTCTTCGCCGAAGTGTTCAACGCGGTGAAGCAGGGCTACGTCGAACCGATCGACGACAAGAAGATGATCTCCAACGCCATCTCCGGCATGCTCTCCAACCTGGACCCGCATTCGGCCTATCTCGATGCCGAATCCTTCAAGGAACTCCAGGTGGGAACCCAGGGCGAGTTCGGCGGGCTGGGCATCGAGGTCGGCATGGAGGATGGGCTGGTCAAAGTCGTCTCCCCGATCGAGGATACGCCTGCCTACCGCGCTGGCGTCCAGACGGGCGACCTGATCTTCAAGCTGGACGACACCTTGGTGAAGGGCATGACGCTCAACGATGCCGTCAAGAAAATGCGGGGGAAACCCAAGACCCAGATTCGCATTTCCATCTTCAGGAAGGGGGAGCCGCAACCGATCGAACTGACGCTCACCCGGGAAGTCATCAAAGTGCAGAGCGTCAAATCCAAGCTCGTTGAACCAGGGTACGGTTGGGTACGCATCACCCAGTTCCAGGAAAACACGCTGGTTTCGCTCAACAGGCACCTGACCGAACTCTACCGGCAAGGCGCGCTGAAGGGCCTGGTGCTGGATTTGCGCAACGACCCCGGCGGCCTCCTGACGGGTGCGGTCGGTGTTTCCGCTGCCTTCCTGCCGCCGGGCATCCAGGTGGTTTCCACTGATGGTCGCGCGTCGGACACCAAGCAGGAATACCTGGCCGCGCCCCAGGACTACAGCCGCAGCCGGGAAGATCCGCTCAAATCCCTGCCTGCCGGAGTGAAGAGCGTGCCTCTGGTGGTGCTGGTCAACAGCGGTTCGGCTTCCGCCTCCGAGATCGTTGCGGGCGCGCTTCAGGATCACAAGCGCGCCGTCATCATGGGCACCCAGACCTTCGGGAAGGGTTCTGTGCAGACGATCCTGCCCTTGCCCGGCAATGCGGCGATCAAGCTGACCACCGCCCGCTACTACACGCCCAGCGGACGCTCCATCCAGGCCAAGGGAATCGTGCCGGATATCGTGGTGGAAGAAGGCAATCGCCGGGGCGCTTCACTGCGCGAGGCGGATTTGCAGGGCCATCTGGAAAATGACCGCGATCCTTCCGCCGGGAAGGAACCCGCCAAGCCTGCGGAAGGCAGCAAGCCTGCCACCCCTGTCGGGAAGGATGATGCGAAGGCGGTGGAAGACGAAGCGCCGCCCGCGCGTCTGGAATACGCTTCCGCCACCGACGTGCAATTCCAGCAGGCGCTGAATCTCCTGAAGGGCCTGCAAATCATCCAGGGCAACAAGTAATGATCGGGGCGTGAAAGATTCCCAGCTCCTGCGCTATGGCCGACACATCCTGCTCGAAGAACTGGGGATTGAGGGGCAGGAAGCCATTTTGCAGGGGCGCGTCCTGATCGTTGGTCTGGGCGGGTTGGGTTCCCCCGCCGCGCTCTACCTTGCCGCCGCCGGCGTGGGCACTCTGGTGCTCGCCGATGGCGACCAGGTGGAAGCCAGCAACCTGCAACGCCAGTTCCTGCACACGGAAGCGCGCATCGGCGCGGCAAAGGCGCATTCCGGCAAGGCGCAACTCGAAAGCATCAATTCCGAAACGAAGATCATCGCGCTCCCCGAACGCCTGGAAGGCGCGGCGCTGGCGGCAGCGGTGGCGCAGGTGGATGTGGTTCTGGATTGTTCCGACAATTTCGCCACCCGCCATGCAATCAACCACGCCTGCGTCCAACATCGGAAGGCGCTGGTCTCCGGCGCCGCCATTCGTTTTGCGGGACAAGTGAGCGTCTTCGACCTGCGCCAGCCGCATTCTCCCTGTTACCACTGCCTCTTCCCGGAAGGCAAGGAGGTGGAGGAACTGCGCTGTGCCGTGACCGGCATCTTTGCCCCCCTCACCGGCGTTATCGGCAGCCTGCAAGCGGCGGAAGCCCTGAAGCTCCTCGCCGGAATCGGGGAAACCCTCGCCGGACGCCTGTTGCGCGTGGACGCGCTCACCCAAACCTTCCGCGCCGCCCACCTCGAACAAGACCCCGCCTGCCCGGTTTGCGGTCCAGGTTCGGGAATCCGGTGACAGGCGAGATTCCAGATTCCACAGAAGACCGGCGGCGCAATACAGAACGGAGGAAGCGCCGATATTGACTGCGACAGGGCGCTGACCCAGCACAAAAGATAGGGCGAGAAAAAGGCATTCATTCATGCAAAGAAGCTGCACGCGGCAATCCGGAACGCTGCTTACCGCGCGCGCCCCAGGCTCAACAAGCCGCAACCAAAAGCTTTACCGGGGCCGATGCCGTTTTGCAGGGCTTTCATCAAGTGTGCGACATCAAGCGCGCGCAAAAAACCTTCATAGTGCGCCCGGTGCAAATGAATGTGTAAATTTGCAGGCCATTTGATCCTTTTTTGCAGCCTATTTGATCCGTTAAAACCATTGGCATGGAAGTAGGATCAAATAACTTGCAAAATTTTTGCAGGCTATTTGATCCTACTTATGCCATTTGTTACCTTCCGCCTCGCATCAGCGCCTCGATTTTTAACGCTCTGGTGAGTTCCTCGGTGACGGACCTTGTTGCCTTGGCGGGAACCTTGCCCACATTGGGAATGTTGAACACCACTGGCACCAATCCGTCATCGCCGGATTTGGGGCGGACAAAGCCGCCGGACTTGTAGCCGGGGATGCGCAGGCGCTT
>JAISLJ010000197.1 GCA_031290955.1 Zoogloeaceae bacterium
CTGCTCCGATATGCCATGCTCTACAACGAACACTTGCCCCAGGCCGCCCTCAACAGCAAAACCCCTCTGGACGCCATGAACATGTGGTATGCTTCCCACCCGCAACTCTTCCTTCATCCGCCAGAATCGAATCGTCCGGGATGCGACACGGCGGCAATGTCGCTGCATGATGGACATCCCATGAGGGAGAAAAGATCAACTTCCCAGCGAGCGGCAAACTTTTGCCCTCCGACCCCAAACATCTGCCCTCGCGGAGACAATGGCGGAAGGGTAGAATACGGGCTTTCCCACATTCGCCTTCCTGTTCATGCGTTACCTTTCCACGCGGGGACAATCCCCGGCTCTTCCCTTTTGCGACATTCTCCTGGGGGGCCTCGCGCCCGATGGCGGGCTGTATCTGCCAGAATCCTACCCGCGCCTTGGGCGCGCGGAACTGGATTCGTGGCGTTCCCTTTCCTATGCCGACCTCGCCTTTGTCCTTCTCTCCCGCTTCATCGACGACATCCCGCCCGCCGACCTGAAGGCGCTGCTCGACAAGACCTACACGCCACACACCTATCGCTTCGTCGCCCATCCCGGAGAGGACGCGGCAGAGATTGCGCCACTGCATTGGCTCGAACCGGGGAAGCTTGCGCTGCTCTCGCTCTCCAACGGCCCGACGCTCGCCTTCAAGGACATGGCGATGCAGCTTCTGGGCAATCTCTTCGAATACGTGCTCGAACAGCGCGGCGAGACGCTGGCGATTCTGGGGGCGACCTCCGGCGACACCGGCTCCGCCGCCGAATACGCGCTGCGCGGCAAGCGCAATGTGGAGGTGTTCATGCTCTCGCCGCACGGCAAGATGAGCGCCTTCCAGCGGGCGCAGATGTATTCGATCCAGGACAAGAACATCCACAACATCGCCGTTACCGGCATGTTCGACGCGGCGCAGGACGTGGTGAAGGCCGTTCTGGGCGACGCGGATTTCAAGGCGCGGCACCACATTGGCGCGGTCAATTCGATCAACTGGGCGCGGGTCGCGGCGCAGATCGTCTATTACTTCAAGGGCTATTTTGCCGCCACCCGCAGCAGCGACGAGGAAGTGAGCTTTTGCGTGCCTTCCGGCAACTTTGGCAACATCTGCGCCAGTCATATCGCCCGCAGCATGGGATTACCCATTCGGCAACTCATCCTCGCCACCAACGAGAATGACGTGCTGGACGAATTTTTCCGTACCGGCCTCTATCGCCCGCGCCAAGCGGCGGAAACGCGGGTGACTTCCAGCCCGTCGATGGATATTTCCAAGGCTTCCAATTTCGAGCGTTTTATCTTTGATCTCACCGGGCGCGACGCGGCACGGGTGCGCGCGCTGTGGGCCGAGATAGACCAGGGCGGCGCTTTCGACCTGGCAGGAACGCCCGAATTCGCCCGCCTGCCGGAATTCGGCTTTGTTTCCGGTCGGAGCAGCCATGCCGACCGGATCGCCACCATCCGCGATCTCCACGCCCGTTTCGGCGTCACCATTGACCCGCACACCGCCGATGGCGTCAAGGTGGCGCAAGCGTATCCCCAGCCGGAAGGCGTGCCGCTGATCGTGCTGGAAACCGCGCAGGCGGCGAAGTTCGCCGAGACCCTGCAAGAAGCCATTGGCCGTGATCCCGGACGCCCCGCCGAACTGGCCGGAATCGAGGATTTGCCGCAGAAGTCGGTGGTGCTCGCTCCGGAGGTCGATGTCATCAAGGACTGGATCGCCGCCCGTCTTGCCCGCTGAATTTCCCGCTAAACCGCAAGGAGAACGATCATGCCCGGAATGCCTGGAATTCCCGCGCTCATTTGCCCCGCAGGCAGCCTCCCGGCCCTGAAGGCCGCTGTCGACCACGGCGCGGATGCCGTGTATGCGGGCTTTCGCAACGCAACCAACGCGCGCAATTTCGCGGGACTCAACCTGGACGACCGGGCGCTGGAGACCGGCATCGCCTACGCGCATGCGCGAGACCGGAAGGTGCTGATCGCCATCAACACCTTTGCCCAGCCCGGACGCGCGGCGGAATGGCAACGCGCCGTGGATGCCGCCGCCGCGCTGGGTGTGGATGCGGTCATCCTCGCCGACATCGCGCTCCTGGACTACGCCCGGCAACGCCATCCGGATTTGCCGCTGCATCTTTCCGTGCAGGGTTCCGCCACCAACTACGAAGCCATCAATTTCTGCCGCCGCGCCTTCGGCATCCGGCGCGTGGTACTGCCGCGCGTGCTGACGCTCGCCCAGGTAGAACACCTGATCCAGAACACGGAGGTGGAAATCGAAGTGTTCGGTTTCGGGAGCCTGTGCGTGATGAACGAGGGGCGCTGCTGGCTTTCCTCCTACGCGACCGGCGAATCACCCAACACCGTCGGCGCCTGCTCCCCGGCCAAGTTCGTGCGCTGGGAAAAACGCCCGGCCAAGGGGGAGGAGACGCCCGGCGAACACATGGACGCCCGCCTGAATGGCATCCTGATCGACACCTTCGCGCCACGGGAATCGGCAGGCTATCCCACGCTCTGCAAGGGCCGCTTTGCGGTGCAGGGCGACACCTACTACGCGCTGGAAGAACCGACGAGCCTCAATGTGCTGGAAGTCCTGCCGCGCATCATCGAGATTGGCGTGGCCGCCATCAAGGTCGAAGGCCGCCAGCGCAGTCCCGCCTATGTCGCCCAAGTCACCCGCGCCCTGCGCGCCGCCCTCGACAAGGCGGCAAACCCGACGGAATACACGGTGGAAGCCGCATGGCAAACGGCCCTTGCCAAGGTCTCCGAAGGCCGCCAGGCCACCTTGGGCGCATACAACCGGCCCTGGCGGTAAAGGTACCTTTCATTGCAATGGTCAACCGGCAAGACAGTACTTGGCGGAAATATTTGTGAACATCCAGGACAACGCATGAATTGACTGGATTTTCAGGACATCCACGTGAGATGAGGAGTATGAAGATGAGGATCAAGGCTGGTGTTCGTTTCGTTCTTTTCCTGGCAGTACTGTTGTCCGGGGCGCATGTCTTCGCGCAATCTTCGGTCTGGCAGGTGCGCAAGGGCGCAAACACGCTCTATCTGGGCGGCAGCATCCATATGCTGCGCGCAAGCGATTTTCCCTTGCCCAGGGAATTTGACCTTGCTTTTGAGAAATCCAGTGTGTTGGTGCTGGAAAGCGATATGGCGGAACTGGAAAGCCCGGATTCCATGCTTCCCTACCTCATGTTGCCCGTCGGCAAGACGCTGCGCACGGAACTCGACCCAAAGACTTTTCAGGAATTGGAAAAAACATGTGGCGAGTTGGGGCTCCCTCTGGAAAACTTCATGCAGATGACGCCTGGCGCGATGTTCGCGGTACTTGTGGTCGCGCAACTACAAGGCGCGGGCTTCACTTCCCCCGGCGTCGACGAGCATTATCAGGAACGGGCAAGGAAAGAAGGCAAGAAACTGCTTTTCCTGGAAACGCCAACCGAGCAACTGGCGCTTGTCAATGAACTGGGCGAGGATCTCCTGCGCCAATCGCTCAAGGACCCAACTTCGGAGGTCGTGAAGATCATGACCCAACTGGTCACGGAATGGCGCTCTGGCGTGCAGACGACAAACGAGGCGCTGGTCGAGGAAATGCGAAGGGATTACCCGCATATATACCAACGTTTACTCCTTGACCGCAATCAAGCCTGGCTACAGAAGATTGATGGCTACCTGGAGAGCGCGGAAACTGAATTCCTTCTCGTGGGTTTTATGCATCTGGCGCTGGACGATGGCTTGTTGCAGAGCTTGCGCAACAAGGGATACGAAGTGCGTCAACTACGCTAACACCAAAAGCCGCCCCAAAAAGGGGCGGCTTTTTTCTGATCCCTGATCCCCGATCAAGCGTAGGCGGGCGCGAAGGCTTCTTGTGGGTTTTCCACGGGGCCGGAATCCTTCCAATAGGGCGAGAGTTGCCGGAGTTGCTCGATGATCGGCGGCACGGCGGCGATCACGCGGTCGATTTCTTC
>JAISLJ010000198.1 GCA_031290955.1 Zoogloeaceae bacterium
CTTCCTGCACGAGCGTCCGCTTCATCTCAAGCCTCCTTGGAATTCCCAGGGAGATACTATGACGACCGGACAACTATCGCGCTACAAAGGTGGACAGATAGGAAGCTCGCTACACCGGGGAAAGTTTTCGCTTGTGGATCGCTTTTCGGTAGGGGTAGAATTCCCCTCTTCGGGCCGCCGGGTCTGTCTGTTTGTCATCTTCGCGTACTTCGCGTTGTGCCGTTGAATCAATTGGATCGCGCAGGTTTTCTTATGTCCGTAATCAGCGTTTCCGCGCCCACCGCCAGGGAATTCTGGGCCTCCTGCACCTCAAGCCTTCAGCAGGAACTGCCCCCGCAACAGTTCTCCACATGGATTCGTCCGCTTCATCTGGAAGTCGAGAGCGAGGCGGACTTGCGCCTTCTCGCCCCCAACGCCTTCATCCTGAAATGGGTGCGGGAACGTTACCTGCGGCGCATCGAAGCCCTGGCCGAGGATTTCTTTGGCGCTCCGGCCCGCATCTCCCTGGGGCAGATGGTCGCGGAAATCGCCGGGGAGGCGCTTGCCCGTCCGCCCGCCGCCCGCCCTCCGGAAACTGCCGCCGCGCCCATGCGCCGGGCAGCGGAAAAGCCGGGTGCGGCGGCGGCGCGGGATGTTCCCCCGCAGGTTGTTTCCCCCGCGCAAGGCCGCAAGGCCGCCGAAAAACCCGCCATCGCCGCAGACGTGAAACTGCCGGACAGCAAGACCTACGACAAGACCCATTTGCGCGCCGATCTCACCTTCGAGAATCTCGTGGTCGGCAAGGCCAATGACCTGGCGCGCGCCGCCGCGCAACAGGTGGCGCAGAATCCCGGCGCTTCCTACAACCCTCTGTTCATCTATGGCGGCACCGGGCTGGGGAAGACGCACATGATCCACGCCATGGGCAATTTCATCACCCGCGAATTCCCCGGCAAGATCGTGCGCTATGTGCATGCCGAGGATTATTACACCGCCGTTGTCGCCGCCTACCGGAACAAATCCTTCGATACCTTCAAGCGTTACTACCGCAGCCTGGATGTCCTGCTTCTGGATGATGTCCAGTTCTTCAACGGCAAGGATCGCTCGCAGGAGGAATTCTTCTTCGCCTTCAACGCCTTGCTGGAAGCGAAGAAACAGATCGTCATCACCAGCGACACCTATCCCAAGAATATCAACGGCCTGGATGATCGGCTGGTGACGCGCTTCGACTGGGGCCTCACCGTGCAGATCGAGCCGCCGGAGACCGAAATGCGGGTGGCGATCCTGAAGAAGAAAGCCGAATCCGAGCGCCTGAATCTGGATGACGAGGTTGCCTTCTTCATCGCCAAGCACCTGCGTTCCAATGTGCGCGAACTGGAAGGCGCGTTGAAGAAGGTGCTTGCCTATTCCACCTTCCGGCAGGCGCCGGTCACGCTTGAAATCACCAAGGAAGCCCTGCGGGACATCATCGGCTCGGTGCGCAACATCACCATCGAGGGCATCCAGAAGACCGTGGCCGATTATTACAAGATCAAGGTGGCCGATCTCTTTTCCCGCAAGCGCACCCGCGTCATCGCCCGGCCGCGCCAGATTGCCATGTGGCTGTGCAAGGAAGTGACCCAGTTCAGCTATCCGATGATCGGCGAAGCCTTCGGCGGGCGCGACCACACGACGGTCATCCACGCCGTGCGCACCATCGAGGCCCTGAAAAGCAAGGAAACCAGCCTGGCGCACGATCTTCATGTGCTGACGCAGGTCGTCAAGGGCTAGCCGCAAGATTACCCGATGTCCGCCAACGATTCCTTCGGATTCGTCGCCTGGTTCCGACAGGTGACGCCCTATATCAATACCTTTCGCGGCAAGACCTTCGTGCTCGCTTTTGGCGGCAAGGCGATTGCCGGGCCGCTGGCGCGCACCTTCGCCTATGATGTGAATCTGCTCGCCAGCCTGGGCATTCGCCTGGTTCTCGTGCATGGCGCCCGACCGCAGATCGAGGAGGAATTGCGCGAAAAGAACCTGCCTTCGCGCTTTCATCGCGGCTACCGCATTACCGACGCCGCAACCCTGGATTGCGTGGTCGATGCCATCGGCAGCGTCTATCTTGAAATCGAGGCGCTGCTCTCGCAGGGCCTGCCCAACACGCCGATGGCCAACAGCCCTATCCGCGTGATCGGCGGCAATTTCATTACCGCTCGTCCCCTGGGCGTACTGGATGGCATTGATCTCCAATACAGCGGGATGGTGCGCAAGGTGGATGGCGAAGGGCTGAAGGCGCAATTGCAACTGGGCAATATCGTGCTGCTTTCCTGCCTGGGCGGCTCGCCCACGGGCGAACTCTTCAATCTGCCAATGGAAGAGGTGGCCGAAGCCGTGGCCGTGGCCGTGAAGGCTGACAAGCTGGTGTTTCTTGCCGACCGCCCCGGCGTGATGAGCGAGACGGGCGAACTTCTCGACGAACTCACGGCGGATATGGCGAGCCGACTCCAGGGCGCGGACTGGCTTTCCAATGACCTGAAACGTTACCTGCCCTGCGCGGTGCGCGCGAGCCGGGCGGGCGTCGGCAGGGCGCACCTGATCGGCTACGAGGCGGATGGCGCGCTCCTTCTGGAACTTTTTACCCGCGAGGGCGTGGGCACGGTGATTTCGCGCGAATCCCTGGAACGCCTGCGCGAGGCCCGCGCCGACGATATCGGCGCATTGATCGCCTTGATCGAACCGCTGGAGGAAGACGGCACGCTGGTGCATCGTCCGCGGGAAGTGCTGGAGCGTGAAATTGAGAAATTCTCGGTCATCGAGCACGACGGGATGATCGTTGGCTGCGCGGCGCTCTATGAATACGGCGAGGGCGTTGCCGAACTCGCCTGCCTCGCCGTGCATCCGGCGCATCGGCAATGGGGCTATGGCGAACAATTGATGAAACGCATCGAAGCCCGCGCCGTGGGCGTAAAACAGCTCTTCGTGCTCACCACCCGCACCGTGCATTGGTTCATCGAGCGTGGCTTCCGGCTGGAAGACATCGAGGCGCTGCCCGAACAAAAACGCCAGATGTACAACCTGCAACGCAAATCCAAGGTGCTGGTGAAGCGATTGCGGGAAGCGTAATGTGCGTTCCCTTCCCCCGCGCGGGGGAAGGGAACGGCAAGCGGTACTGGTACTACATGGAAAATCGCTGTCCGCAGGACCGACAGCTTAGCGCTTAGAGGCGCTCGTAGATGGTGGCGATGCCTTGGCCGCCGCCGATGCACATGGTGGCCAAGCCGTATTTTTTCTGCGTGCGTTGCAGTTCGTGCAGGAGCTTGGTGACGATGACGCTGCCCGTGGCGCTGACCGGATGGCCCAGAGCGATCGCGCCGCCGTTGGGATTGGTCTTTGCCGGGTCCAGCCCCAGGCCCTTGGCGACCGCGAGCGATTGTGCGGCAAAGGCTTCGTTGGATTCGATCACGTCGATCTGGTCGAGCGTCAGCCCCGCCTTTTGCAAGGCGATCTTGGTCGCGGGAATCGGGCCTTCGCCCATCACATCGTTGGGTACGCCGGCAATGCCGTAGGAGACCAGGCGGGCAATGGGCTTGTAGCCCGCCGCGGCAGCCTTGGCCGCGTCCGCCAGCACCAGGAAGGCGGCAGCGTCATTGATGCCGGAAGCGTTGCCCGCCGTCACCGTGCCGCCCTCTTTCTTGAAGGCGGGCTTCATCTTGGCGAGTTTTTCCAGCGTGGTGTCGGGCTTCAGGTGCTCGTCGGTATCGAAAATCACATCGCCCTTGCGGCTCTTCAGGGTGATGGGCACGATCTGGCCCTTGAAATATCCGGCTTCGCGGGCGGCAGCGGCGCGCTTTTGCGATTCCAGCGCGAAGGCGTCCTGCTCCTCGCGGCTGATGCCGAACTTGACCGCCAGGTTTTCCGCCGTGATGCCCATGTGGCCAACGCCAAAGGGATCGGTGATGACGGAAACCATCGCGTCAATGGCGCTCGTATCGCCCATGCGCGCGCCGGAACGCAGCGCGGGCAGGAGATACGCGCCCCGCGACATCACTTCCACGCCGCCTGCCAGGGCAAAATCGGCATCGCCCAGAATGATGGCCTGGGAAGAGGAAACGACGGCCTGCATGGCGGAGCCGCACAGGCGATTCACCGCGAAAACGACGGAATCAAAGGACAGGCCGCCATTGATGGTCGCCACGCGGGAAACATACGGATAGCGGCTTTCCACGGGGATAATGTTGCCGACGGTGGCGAAGGTGATTTGCTTGGGATCGACGCCGGAACGCGCAATCGTCTCCCGGATGACGGTCGCGCCCAGATCAACAGGGTCCAGATCCTTCAGGGAGCCGCCAAACGCGCCAATGGCGGAACGGGCGGCACTCAATACTACGATGTCTTTACTCATGAACAGCTACTCCTTGTGGATGAAAAATCAACCTGCGCGCCGGAATCCGACAAGGATCAAGAGGAGCACAGGAACGAGAGAAAAATAAAACAGCAAGTTATCAGGAATGGTACGGGTAAGCACCAGGAAAACAGAGGCTTGCAGCAGGAAGAAGAGCCAGAGCACAACGCCGCGCCAAACGAGGCCCGTCGCGCTTTGCATGGCATCCGCATCCGCTGCCGCGCCGAAATCCGCTTCGGCATGCGCTTCCGAGATGTCTGTCATGGGGATGCCCAGCCGCACGCCCAGCGCGCCTGCTCCTGTGGCCAGCACGACTTCCGGCGCGGGCAGTTTGGCGCGCTCGGGAAGGTTGCGCCAAGAATACATGGCATCCAGGAAATTGCCCACCAGCGCAAAGGCGGTTGCGGTCATGCGGGCGGGCAACCAGTCAAGAATAACGAACAATTGTTGCGCAAATTTGCCAAAACCGTCTTTTTGCGCCTGCCAGTGCCGGGAGAGAAGATGCAGGAGCCGGTACAGGAGCGCCCCCAGCGGCCCGGCCAGGGAAAACCAGAACATGACGGCAAAGACGCGATGATGCGCCGCCGCCAGCGCCGTCTCGATGGCAAGGCGGGCGATCTCGCTCTCGTTTTGCCGCGTATCCAAGGCTTCCCCGCGCCATTCGGCCAACAGGGCTTCCGCCTTCTCCCGCTCATCGAGCCGGAGCGCCAACTGGATTTCGGCATAGACATGGCTGAAGCCGCGAAAGCCCATCGTCACGGAAAGGATGAGCACGTTCAGGAGGAACAAGGGCAACCAGCCCGCCTGCCACGCCAGCCACCACAGCGCCCCGGTCAGGAAGACGGGCGGCAGGAGGAAGAGCGCGGTTCCCAGGATGCCGTGCTGGTCGCTTCCGGCATTCACATGCCGCTCAAGAAAATCCGCCCACGCGCGCAGCCACTGGGAAAGCCGCCGTTCATGCGAGAGCGGATGCAATTGTTCCAAGAGGAAGACGATCACGAGGGAGAGAAAACTCATCGGCAGGCCAAATACGGGGAAATCCGTATCATACCGCACATGTGCGCCTTGTGCCGAAGGGCAGATGCCCTTTTCATGGCAATCGCATTTGGCTTTTTGGAGGATGCCAGGCAAGGAAGCGCGATATTGCGGGATACGGTCGGCGGTTTTTCGCCGGGAGCGGATACTGCATTTGGGATCGGTTGCCTCCCGACGCAAAGCCCCAGGGCGAACTTGCGGTCATTTCCAGCTCTCGGCAAAAAGCGTGAATAAACCAGATTTCAACGCCGTTTACAATTATTTGTCATGAAACATGAAGGGAAAACGCCCTTTTGATTCCGGTTACAATATATGCTTATAAGATTGATGTGAACCGCTGGCTGCTTCTTGCGCCCCCTTCCGAAAAGGGTACAATCCCCGCTCGCGCTCGGGATTTTGTGGTTCATTGTGGCAGGAGCGCGGGTTTTCTTTCTTTCTATGGAGATACACTTATGAGCCTCATCCAGCAGGAATTTCTTTCCTTTTCCGTCCAATCCGCCTTCCAGTCCCTGACGCGCTTCTCCCAGATCGTCCTGGATTCTGCGGACCAAGCCACGCAGTTGAACATCAAGACGAGCCGCGCCCTCCTGAATGGCGGCTTTGCCTCCGGGCAAAACATCCTGGGCACGCGCAACGTCCAGGAATTCAGGAACCTGTCCCAGCCCCTGATCGCGCAAACGCTGAACTATTCGCGCGCGCTCCTCGACATCACGAGCAAGGCGCAGGAATCCCTGGGCAAGCTGGCGGAAAACCAGTATTCCGAGATCCGCCAGTCCATCGACGGGCTTCTGGAACGCGCCGCCGAAGCCTCCCCGTCGGGTACGGGAACCGGGCTTGCCGTTGCCAAGTCCATCCTTTCCTCGGCGAACCAGGCCGTCGACAGCGTGCTGGGGCAGTTCTCCGAAGCCAGCAAGCAAGCAAATTCCATCGTCGGCGCCAATCTTGACAGCATCCGCGAACTGGCCGAAAACGACCCGCAAGGCAGCAGCGCAGGCAAGCCCGCCAGCAGCGCCACCAGCGCCGCCGCTGGCAAGGCTGCCGCCAGCAAGTCTGCCAAGTGAGCAGTCTCCCCTTCCCCCCGGTTCCCCTGCTGGAGCAAGTGGAATCGCGGGGGAATCTCGGCAGCAATCGTGGAAATAACGACCTGCTCCACCGCAAAGCCGCACACGAACCTTCCGCCGCCGCATCAACGCCGTCCTCTTTTCAGGATCCGCTCGCCTGTGCCGCCTGCCCGCGCCTGGCCGGACACTTGGCTCTCCTGCGGGCGCGGGAACCTGAATGGCACAATCGGCCCGTCCCCTCCTTTGGCGCGCTGGATGCCGAATTGCTGATCGTGGGCCTGGGGCCGGGGGAAAAGGGTGCGAACCGCACGGGACGCCCTTTTACCGGGGACGTGGCGGGGGAATTGCTCTATCCGGCGCTGTTCCGTTTTGGCTTTGCCACGGCGGCGGAACCGCTGGGCGCGGATCGATGGGCCAACCCGGCCCTGGCGCTCAAGAACGCCCGCATCGCCAACGCCGTGCGCTGCCTGCCGCCCGCCAACAAGCCGACTCCAGGGGAAATCCGCGCCTGCAATGGTTTCCTGCACACGGAGATTCTTGCCATGCCGCGTCTGAAAGCCATCGTCGCCCTGGGCACAATCGCGCACCAGAGCGTCCTGCGCGCCCTGGGGCTGAAAGCGGCCCACCATGCCTTCGGACACAATGTCCGGCACGACCTCCCGAAAACGAATGACGCGAGAACTCGTCCCGTCCTCTTCGACAGCTACCATTGCAGCGGCTACAACTGGCGCACCGGCCGCCTCAGCCGCGAGAGCTTTGAAGCGGTTTTTGCGCGGGTGCGGGAATTCCTGGGCTGATCCGCGCCTTTTCCACAAAATCCACCTCAGTTCTTTTCCTCCCGGCGGGAGGGAACGATTTGTAGCGTTCTGCGTCGTGCGGGAGAACGGCATCCGTCAGGGTTCGCCATTCGCCATTTCGCCATTCGTCAGACTTTCCCCGTCCGGCAGGGGCGAGGACTCGAAGCCCCTGGATCACGGGCCGTGTCGCAAACGAACAAAAATTATTCTCGTTTATTGACATCGGCGGCGATCTGTATAAGAATGCGTTTCAATTGCCACGTAGCGCGACCCCGCCGCCGCCGGGCATCCCGAAACAACCTGGAGGCTTTTCCCATGCACATGGAAGAGGAAGACCAGCCGCTGGATTTGCGTCTGGCGGCCATTGTGACACTCCTGTCCTCGTCGGCCCTGAAGGGCGTGACCGTGGGCAAGGCCGCGGCATTGCGCCAGCATCTCGAAGCCGCTGTACAGGCAGTCGAGCAGATGCCGGAATGTCACAGACATCTGGCAAGCGCCCTGCGCAACGCCGCGCAGGCTTGGCGGGACGTGTGTTCTCCTGTCGCCGCCGTGCCGCGCGAGACGTGCTTCGTGCCATCCGTCAGCCAGTGGCTGCACTGAATTCGGTTCCCTTTGAACGTTTTTTGATCCCTTCGAGGTAATTCATGTCCCGTTATACCGGCCCCCGCATCAAGATTCAGCGCGCCTTGGGTGTCGATCTGCCTGGGCTTTCCCGCAAATCCAAGGCAACGCGCACGGAGCCGCCTGGCCAGCATGGTCAGAAAAAAGCGAGCGGCGGACGCAAGTCCGAATATGGTCTCCAGTTGATGGAGAAGCAAAAGCTGCGTTTCAACTATGGGCTTTCCGAGCGTCAATTGCGCCGCGTGGTGCGGGACGCCCGTCGGCAAAAGGCGCAGACGGGCAGCAAGATCGTGGAATTCCTGGAGCGGCGGCTGGATAACCTGGTCTTTCGCGCCGGGTTCGCGCCGACCATCCCGGCCGCCCGACAACTGGTCAGCCACGGGCACATCCAGTTGAATGGACAGCGCGCGACCATCCCATCCATCCGCGTCAAACCCGGTGCCGCCTTCGGCCCCACGGAAGCCGGGAAGAAGCTCTTCGCGGTGCGCGCTTCCCTTGCCGAACCGGCGCTTCTCTGCCCCGAGTGGATCGCGCTGGATGGCACGGCGCTCTCGGCCACGCTCAAGTATCTGCCGGACGGCCAGGATGCCGCGCCCTTCCCGCTTGACCTGCAACGCATCGTGGAATATTACGCCACGCGACTTTGAAAGGGGAAAAACATGACGCCGACACCACAACTCTGGGCGGGCGCCTTGAGCCAGTTGCTGATTCTCGAAGAAACCGGCTGTCCGCATTCGGCGCGTCACGCCATGTATCTTCTGGCGCGCCTTTCGGAATCCGACGAACTGGATGAAGAAGTACGCGCCCTGTGCGAACGCGCCAGCCAACGCCTGGAACTGCGCTTGTCCTGACGGGAGAAAAGCCTCCCGCCGCCGCCGATGGCGCAGTGCGCGGGGCTACCAGGCTTCTTCCGCCTTTTCCTTCGCTTCCGGCGCGGTGGAAAACACATCCTTGTAGCCAAAATAGATACCTGCGATGCCAAGGGCGAACAGCGCAATGGTGATGGGCAGCAACAGGAGATAGATTACGAGCATGGCGAGCAGGCGCGGCAGAAGGAGCAGAAGGATGACCTGGAAGATGCCAAGGACAATGCCCCCGACAAAGCCAATGACCAGCCAGAGCAGGCTGTAGACCAGAACGGCGCGCCAGTTTTTCAGGATGGCGAAGAAGCTGAACACGAAGGCCCGGAAGAGGGAAAGCTGATTCCAGGCGACCAAAAGGGGCGCGAACCAGTAGGCCATGAACACCGGGCACATCAGCAGGAAGAAAACCAGCAGCCCCCACAAGAAGGCAACCGTGATACTCATCACGATTTCCACGATCTCCGGGCCCACGTCCTGCCCTTGGGCTTTGATGGATTCGAGGAACGTGCGCAGCGCCTCGGGATCCAGATTGTCCACTTGCGTTCCGGCCAGCCCCACGAGTTTCTGGATGTCCTCCCAGGCCAGCAGGAGGAAGATGCCGCCTGCCATGAGAAAGACCACCAGGCAGAAGACAAAGTAGATCGCGCCCAGGCTGAGAAGCTGTGGGAGGCGCGTTTTCGCGGGCAAGAAGAAATCATCCATCGAAGCCCGCCGCTTTTGCTCCAGGGCGCGGTAGACAGAGCAGACTCCGGTCTGGAACACTGGCCCCAGGATGGTCACCAGCAGGGCGCCCAGGAAAGGAATCAGGCCCAGCAGCAAACCGCACGCGAGCGCGCCAAGGACGGCCAGCAGGATCGGCACGGGATCGCGCCGGACCATGGCAAAACCTTTCGTGATCCAAAGTTCACCATTCCTGGCAGGCAGGATGTTGCATTTCATAGGGCGCTTCCCCGTCAAAAGGGCTCATGGAGCCGCAATTGTAATGCGAACGGCGCGTTTTGCCGCAAATTCATATCTTGAGGAACAAAGTCACCAGCGCCTCCTCCCCCAACTGGCGGCTTCTGTGGCCGTGCACTTCCGGATCGAAGCGCGCGCCTGCCGGAACAATGTCATTGGAATAGAAGAAATCGCCAGCCGCGAAGACGCGGGCACTGCCGTCGCGCAGGACGATTTCCATCCGGCCCCGGAGGATCAACGTCCATTGCGGCGCGGCGGTACAGTGAAAACCACTGGCAAATCCCACCGCGCTGCGCCGCCACTGACAAGCATGCGCGGGTAAAAGTGCCGAGAGCGCGGTAACGGCATCGCCCTCCGACAAGGGGATGGTCTTCTCGCGGAACCGGGCAAGACCGTCGGCATCCGTATAGAGTTCGGTACAGGTCAAGGTTGGCATGGGTGTTGGGAATCGGAAAGCAGAAGAGGGGAGAGTTTACTGCTTTGCCGGTATGGGCTGCCGAGGGAAAAGCAGAAATAGAACAAGCGGGATGGCGCAAGGCCAGTTCTTCCAGCACGGGCCTGAGCGTGTCGCAAAACTTTGGTGCCCGATCACCTGCAAGCTGCGCAAGCGCAATTTTCACAACAGCACCCGCTCGATCCCACCCTGATTCACCTGTTGCACATAATCCGCCATCCAGTTTTCACCAAGCAGATAGCGCGCCATCTCCACAACAATGTATTCAGTGTGTACGGTTTTTTCGTCGACATCGTGACGATAGCGCGAAAGCCCCTGGAGACAGGACGGGCAGGAAGTCAGTATTCTAACCCGGCCAGAAAAACCATCGTCACGTAATTTTATGCAATCTTG
>JAISLJ010000199.1 GCA_031290955.1 Zoogloeaceae bacterium
CCTCTTTTTTGGCCGCAAGTATCCTTTTCCTCAGATCATTCGATAGCGGTGCCGACATCTCTTCCTCCTTTCTCTTCCTACCCTGTATTATGCGCCTCGTTTTATTGAACTGCTCTAAAAATGGACTGAAAAGTCCCGGCTGCTCGTGGATTCCAGCCGCCTTTGGCAGACAATGAAAACAAGAAAACAAAACATTTTCAACGACTTATGTACACATACGGAAGACGTTGGAACAGAGTTTGGATTACCCGCGGCAATCCACCTCCACCATTTGGCGCGAATGCGCCCATATCCTCCCCCTTGCCCGCTTGGTGGGAGAGGGTGGCCCGAAGGGCCGGGATGCGACACAGTGGATGTTCCGGCTCCTGACATCTGTTCCCCGATGATCTACACTTCACGTTTCGAGGCATGCGATCATTGCGATGAATTTTCCCTATCCGCTCCTGCATGAAGTTTGGTACTGGCTGTCCTGGTGCCTGTGGCTGCCGCTCGTGCTCCTGGCCGCGGGGCGGGCGCGATGGGCGCGGTTTGGGGAGGAGGGGGGACGATTCCTCAATGTCTGGCTGGCCATGATCGTCGTCTTCATCCTCCTCTGGAGCATGAAGGCGGGCATCAAGCCGGGGTTGGATCTGCATCTCACGGGCATCATGCTTTTCACCCTCGCCTTCGGCCCGGCGCTCGCCTTCCTGGGGCTGAACCTCGTCTTCCTGGGCCTGACCCTGAACGGCGCCATTGGCTGGCAGGGTTTCGCGCTCAACGCGCTTGCCACAGCGGGCATCGGCGTGGCGCTGGCGACCCTGATCCACCGGGCGGTCGACCGCTTCTTCCCGCGCCATTTCTTCATCTTCATTTTCCTGAAGGGCTTTTTTGGCGCGGCGCTCACCATCCTGGGCATTGGCTTTTTTTCCGTTCTCCTGTACGGTCTTGACGGCGCTTATGATTGGAACATCCTCCTGGGCGAGTATTTTCCCCCGTACCTCCTCCTGGGTTTCTCGGAAGCCTGGCTCTCCTGCATGGCGCTTACCCTGATGGTGGTCTATTATCCCAGATGGGTCGTAACCTTCGACGATAAGGTTTATTTGGTCGGCAAATGAATCATCATGGTTACGGTCGACGAAATCATCGAATTTGTACGGGAGCAAACCGGCGTCAAGGTCATCGAAGCCCATCGCGACATTGAGGACGACCTGGGTTGTACCGGCGATGATTTTTTCGAACTGATCGAGGATTTTGCCGACAGGTATTCCGTGGATATCAGCACATTTCTTGGGTACTTTCACGCGGATGAAGAAGGTTTCAATCCTGGCCGACTGCTGTTTCCCAGCCCTTATGACCGAGTGGAAAAAATACCCGTTACGCCAGCCTTGCTGGCCGATTTTGCCAACAAGGGGAAATGGGACATCCTGTACCCGGAGCACACGCTTCCAGAAATACGTTGGGATGTTTTCCTGACTCCGCTTGTGTTTCTCCTGATCCCGTTTGTGTTCTTGGTGCTTGCAGGATTTTTGGGATGGCTCGCAGGGCTTTTGGGTTTCAGTTCCGGTTGCCGGTAACTGCAATAGCATATTTGCAGTGGGCCGGAAGGGCGTCAGAAAGAGCTTGTCTTGCTGGAATCCGTTTCTGGAAGATCGGATGCAGGCTGCTTTTCCAGCAGTTCCATCAAGCGAAAACAGACTTCCCTGCACCCTTCGCCGGAAATGGCGGCGATGGGAAAGCTGGGGCCGGAGAAACCGGAAGCGGCGCGGTAGGCGGACAGGAAAGTTTCCACACGTCCGGCGCGCTCGGCTTCCGGGATCAGGTCGAGCTTGTTCAGCAGGAGCCAGCGCGGTTTGGCGGCCAGCGTCGGGTCGAATTTTTCCAGTTCCTGGACAATGGCAAGAGCCTCCGCGAGCGGATCGGCTTCCGGGTCGAAGGGAGCGAGGTCGACCAGATGCAGGAGCACATGGGTGCGTTGCAGATGTTTCAGAAAACGAATGCCCAGGCCCGCGCCGTCAGCAGCGCCTGCAATCAGGCCAGGCACATCGGCGATCACGAAGGAGCGGTTTTCGTCCACCCGCACCACGCCCAGGTTCGGATGCAGGGTAGTGAAGGGATAATCCGCCACCTTGGGCCGCGCCGCAGAAACCGCGCG
Source organism: Zoogloeaceae bacterium (assembly GCA_031290955.1). GTDB lineage: Bacteria > Pseudomonadota > Gammaproteobacteria > Burkholderiales > Rhodocyclaceae > Azovibrio. Next base: position 2,132 of record JAISLJ010000199.1, read on the forward strand.
GATAAAAGTGCTCTTGCCTGCGTTGGGCAGGCCCAGAAGGCCCACATCGGCCAACACCCGCAATTCCATGCGCAGCTCGAATTCCTCACCTGCCTCGCCGGGCGTACATTGGCGCGGAGCGCGGTTGACGCTGGACTTGAAATGCAGATTGCCCAGCCCGCCCTTGCCGCCCTTGGCAAGCAGTACCTTCATGCCGTCGCGCGGCAGGTCGGCAAGCTGGGCTTCGCTGTTGGCGTCATAGACCACGGTGCCGACAGGCACGCGCAGCGTGATGTCCTTGCCCGCCGCGCCGTAGCAATCCGCGCCGCGCCCGTTTTCGCCCCGTGGGGCCAGGAACTTGCGGGTATAGCGATACTCCACGAGGGTATTGATGTTGCGGTCGGCGAGCAGATAGACGCTGCCGCCCCGCCCGCCGTCACCGCCATCCGGGCCGCCCAGAGGAATGTATTTTTCGCGGCGAAACGAAGCGACGCCATTGCCGCCGTCGCCCGCCTTGACGTAAATCTTCGCTTCGTCGATGAATTTCATGTCCTGCGGAATCCTGCGAATAACGCGCCCCCTCTGTCCGCTGGGCGAACAGAGGGGGCGCGTTCTGGGAGATGTTTTGCGAGGAGCTTACTGCGCTGCCGCCGGAAGCGGGAGAATGCGCACCGTGCGCCGGTTTTTCGCGCCCCGGACGGCGAACTGGACCGTGCCGTCAACCAGAGCGAAAAGGGTGTGATCCCGACCCAGGCCAACGCCCTCACCGGGGTGGAAGGCGGTGCCGCGTTGCCGCACGATGATGTTGCCGGCCCGAACCACCTCGCCGCCGTAGCGTTTGACGCCCAGGCGCTTGGCCTGTGAATCGCGGCCATTCCGGGAACTGCCGCCTGCTTTCTTGTGTGCCATGTCTTGACCTCCGAAAACCGATCAGGCAGCGATTGCGTCGATGCGCAGCTCGGTATAGTTCTGGCGATGCCCCTGATGCTTCTGGTAATGTTTCCTGCGGCGCATCTTGAAGATTTTGATCTTGTCGTGACGACCGTGGGAAAGCACGGTGCAACGGACGGCTGCCCCGGCAACCAGGGGGGCGCCGACCTTCACGCTCTCGCCTTCGCCTGCCAAGAGGACCTGATCGAGGGTGATTTCCGCGCCAACATCTGCCGGTATCTGTTCTACCTTGAGTTTTTGGCCGACGGAAACCCGATATTGCTTCCCGCCGGTTTTTACGACCGCGTACATGTTGGACTCCAAGGAACTGCGTAAAAGGACGCGCCATTATACGGACTTTTTGGCGCGGGTCAATTTGTTTTTGACATGGGTGTAGCGAGCTTCCTATCTGTCCACCTTTGTAGCGCGATAGTTGTCCGGTCGTCATAGTATCTCCCTGGGAATTCCAAGGAGGCTTGAGATGAAGCGGACGCTCGTGCAGGAAGAG